>JBFWSD010000431.1:0-6087 GCA_050248575.1 Gemmataceae bacterium | reverse complement strand
AGGATCTGCGGCACGACTTCACCGTGCACGTCGGTAAGGCGGAAGTCGCGGCCCTGGAAGCGGAAGCTCAACTTGGTGTGCTCGAAGCCGAGCAGGTGCAGGATGGTGGCGTTCAGGTCGTGCACGTGGACCTTGTCCTTGGTGACGTTGAAGCCGAACTGGTCGCTCTCGCCGAGGGTGCTGCCTTGCTTGACGCCGCCGCCGGCCATCCAGACGGTGTAGCAGTTGGGGTGATGATCGCGGCCGTCGTTGCCCCCTTGCACCATCGGCGTGCGGCCGAACTCGCCGCCCCAGATGACCAGCGTGTCATCGAGCAGGCCGCGCTGCTTCAGATCCTTGACGAGGGCCGCGCTGGCCTGGTCGGTGTCGGCGCAGTTCTTTTTCAGCCCGCTTACCAGGGCACCGTGCTGGTCCCACGCTTCGTGGAAGATCTGCACGAAACGGACGCCGCGCTCGACCAGGCGGCGGGCCAGCAAGCACGTGTTCGCGAACGAGGACTTGCCCGGTTCGGCCCCGTACATGGCGAGCGTCTCGGGCGTTTCGCGCGAGATGTCCATTACCTCGGGGGCCGTTGCCTGCATGCGGTAGGCCATTTCGAAAGAGCTGATGCGCGTGGCGATCTCGGGATCGCCCACCTCGTCGAGGCGCATGCGGTTGAGGGCTTCTAGCCCATCGAGGGTGTCGCGCTGGAGCTGGCGATCCACGCCGCGCGGATTCGAGAGGTAAAGAACCGGGTCGCCGCCCGTGCGGAACTGCACGCCCTGATAGACCGTGGGCAAGAAGCCAGATCCCCAGTTGGAGTTGCCCCCCGAGGGGCCCTTGGTCCCCGTGCTGAAGACGACAAAGCCGGGCAGATCGCGCGACTCGCTCCCCAGGCCATAGAGGGCCCAGGCACCGATGCCGGGCCGCCCAAACTGCTGGGCGCCCGTGTTCATGAAGATCTGCGCCGGCGCGTGGTTGAAGGCATCCGTCACCATCGACTTGACGATGCACAGGTCGTCGGCCACCGTGGCGAGGTGGGGGAGCAACTCGGAGAGTTCGGCCCCCGATTGCCCGTAGCGGCCGAACTTGAACTTTGGCCCGAGCAGCTTGGAGTTCGGATTGATGAACGCGGTGCGATAATCCTTGAGCAGGTCGGCGGGGGGCAGCTTGCCGTCCCACCTGGACAGCTCGGGCTTGTTGTCGAAGAGCTCAAGATGGCTGGGGCCGCCCGCCATGAACAGGTAGATCACGTTCTTGGCCTTCGGCGTGTGGTGCGGCCTGCGCGGCGCCAGCGGATCGGCTTGCGTGGGAGCGGCCGAGGCGGGCTTCGCGCCCAAGAGATCCGCGAGGGCAATCCCGCCCAGCCCCATGCTGCACTGCTGCAAGAACCAGCGGCGCGCGATGAGGTTGCCGATCTTGTGACTATCGTTCTTCATCAGATCACTCCTGCGGTAGATCATTTGGTCTGCTGAAGCTCCGCCCAGCTTGCCGGTCGCGCTCTTTTCCGCGCACCGACCTTATTCCTTCGTGATCGTCTCATCCAGGTTCAGGATCAAGCGGGCCAGGGCCGTCCACGCCGCAGCCTGCGCGGGTGAGACGCCCTCAGGCAGCTTCGGCGGCTTCTTCGGATCGTTGGCGGCCAGCTCCCAGGGCTTCGCGTCTTTCGCTGAGAACTTCTCCGTTTGCTTGGCAAGGAAGCTGGCCAGCACTTTCATCTCGGCATCCGAGGGCTGGCGGCCCGTGCAAACGCGGAAGGCAAACGTGATGCGGCCCGCGTCGGTCTTTCCCCCTTCATTCAAGGAACGCTGGGCCAGCCCGCGGGCACATTCCAGGAACAACGGCTCGTTCAACGTGGTCAATGCCTGGAGCGGCGTGTTGGAGCGCACGCGGCGCACGCAGGAAGCATCGCCGTTCGGCGTGTCGAAGTTCGTGAGCACCGGGTAGGGCACCGAGCGGAAGCGGAACGTGTAGAGGGCACGACGATAACGATCGGCGTCGTGCTCTTCCAGCCACTTCTTGGGGCCATAGCTTACGGGCGGCTTGAACAAGAAATCCGGCGCCGGCGGATAGACGGGCGGCCCGCCCAGCTTGTCCGTCAACAGCCCGCTCGCGGCCAGGGCGATGTCGCGGACGACCTCTCCTTCGACTCGGAAACGCGGCCCGCGTGCCAGCAGGATGTTGTCGGGGTCCTTGAGCAGTTCCTGGTTCAGGTGCGACGATTGCCGATAGGTGGCCGACTCGGTGATGAGTCGATGCAGGTACTTGAGGCTCCAGCCCTTGTCCATGAATTCGACCGCCAGCCAGTCGAGCAATTCCGGATGGCTGGGGGGTGGGCTCTGCACGCCGAAGTCCTCGCTGGTGCTGACCAACCCGGTGCCGAAGTAGGCTTGCCAGGTTCGATTGACGATCGACCGCGCCGTGGTGGGCGACTCCTTGGAAACGAGCCACCGGGCTAGCCCGAGACGGTCGGGCCGAGCATCTTTGGGCAATGCATGCAAGAAGCTGGGCACGCCGGGCGTGACCGCCCGTTCGGGCCGGAGGAAATCGCCGCGCGACAGCAGGAAGGTCTTCCTGGATACGGCACGCCTCATCAGCGCCAGCTGCGAGGTGGCCCCTGGATGTTGCTGCCACAGCTCCTCGATCCTGGCTTTCGCATTCTGCCATTCCGGCACCGTGGTCATCCAGTAGCGGAACACGGCGTCGTTCTGGGCCGGCGTGCGGCTGTCCGTCGGCTTCAAGATAATGTCGCGGACATGGCGGGGCAGCGGATCGGCCTTGGGAGCCTCGGCACTGGTGAGCGCGAAGCGGAAACGGCCCAGGTTATTATTCTGGTTGTCGTCGCTGTTGTAGCCCCCATGCATCTGCTTGAGGCGAATGGTCAACTCGGCGCCGTCCTGGAAGTCGATGGGATGTTCGGGGACGAAGACAGCTTTGCGCGACACGTTGCGGCGGCCCGGGCCGGCATCGATGCCCCAGGCCGTGTCGTCCTTGCCGTCGATGGCGTAGGAAACCGGGCCGGTCACGCGCTTCTTGCCAGTCTTGTCATCGAAGATGTTCTCCAGCGGTTTCTCCGTATTGCCAAAGTCGGCGCTGGCGGAGACGAATTTTACCCTGGTCTTCTTGTTTGGTTCCTTGAGGTTGGCTACCTCGACGGTGAGTTCGCTCAGGGCAAACAGGCCCAGGGGCGAACGGCCCGGGCCGCCCAGCGGCAGTTCCGGATCGGTCAGCATCTCCAGGCGAATGCCGGTGATGCGCTTCATATCGGTCTTGCCCGTGAACTGCGACGTCCACTTGGTGGGAGCGTAACCCCAGGCGGTGAGCGAGCCGTCCTTGTGATAGATGTAGCGCTGGGCGTTGTCGCCGGCGTTCTTGATGGCGATGACCTGCCAGTTGGGCTGGTTGCCGCGCACCTGCTCTTCCCACTTCTTCATGCGGTTCTGCCAGTCGGGCGTCTTCATCTTGAGTTCGTCCTCGATGTCGCGCATCTGGCGGAAGAGGTCGGCCCGCTTCTTGCTCTGCTCGGCCGTGTAGGTGGCGATGTTGGCCTCGTACGTGTCGTTCAGGTAGGCGAACAGGCGATAGTAGTCTTCCTGGGTGATCGGATCGTACTTGTGCGCATGGCACTGGCAGCAGTTGATGGTGAGGCCGAGGATGCTTTTGCCGATGGCATCCATGCGATCGAACATGGCCTCCATGCGGAACTGCTCGGGGTCGATGCCGCCCTCTTCGTTGATCATGGAGTTGCGCAGGAAGCCGGTGGCCACGAGCTGATCCTGCGTGGGATTGGGCAGCAGGTCGCCCGCCAGCTGCTCGATGATGAACTGGTCGTAGGGCAGATCGCGATTGATGGCCTGCACCACCCAGTCGCGATACATCCACACCTCGCGCGGCTTGTCCTTCTCGTAACCGTCGCTATCGGCATAGCGGGCCGCATCCAGCCAGTGCCGCGCCCAGCGCTCGCCGTAGCCCGTGCGGGCCAGCAGTCGATCGACCACCTTCTTCAAGGCGTCGGGCGACTCGTCCTTCAGATACTCGTCGATCTCTTGCGGCGACGGCGGCAGGCCTACAATGTCCAGATAAACGCGGCGCAGCAGCGTTTCCCGCGAAGCTTCGGGTGAGGGCTTCAGCCCTTCGCGCTCCAGCCGGGCCAGGACAAAGGCGTCGATCGGGTTGCGCACCCAGCCGGGATTCTCGAGCCTGGGCAACGCGGGCCGCGTGGGTTTGACAAAGGCCCAGTGCGTCTCGTACTTGCCACCCTCGGCCACCCAGCGGCGCAAGAGATCGATCTGGGCAGCCGTGAGTTTCTTGCCCGACTTGGCCGGCGGCATGAGCCCCTTGGCGTCGCCGGCGGCCACGCGCTTGACCAGCTCGCTCATGCCGGGCTTGCCGGCGACAAAAGCGGGCTCGCCCGAGCGGCCCCCCTTCAGGGCGTGTTCGAGCGAATCGAGGCGGAGCCGGCCCTTGCGGGTGCCCTCGTCCTGCCCGTGGCACAGGAAGCAATTGTCCGACAGGATGGGCCGGATATCGCGCTGGAAATCGACCGGCTCGGCCGAGCGCGCGGCCAGGTTGCCCCCGAGCACCAGCACCATCGCGAGAACTCGCTTCATCATCAACCTCGGTTCGTAGCAACGGGTCGGTCCACCCCCCGGCGGGTCCGTCAAATCACTATTTTAATCAACGCGCGCGGTGTTTGCCGACACCCTGCCGGGCAGATTTTTCCGGCGCGTGCCGGGCAGCCCGGCACGACCGCTCCACCTTGCGGGGGCTTCCCACCCAATCATTGCCGGCAGCCGGCCCAGCAAATGGGGCAAACAGATGTCATCACCAAGGATCCGCGCGCAATAAAAAGGGCCAGCATCCGCGGATGCTGACCCTTGCAAGTGTATCGAAGCGATCAAGGACGGTAGCGGTTGATCAGTTCGCGTTCCGAGCCCTGGATGCGTTCCAGGGTGGCGGAGACGCTGGCCCGGTTCGGCTTCTTCTGGGTTTCCAGGATGCCGCCGCGGCGGAAAGCTTCCAGGGCAAACTCACGCTTGTTCTGATTCAGCCGCGCCAGGCCGAGGAAGTACATGTAGCGGGCGTCCTGATCGTGATAGCGGACCGCGGTCAGGAACTCCCCTTCGGCGTCGGCGTAACGCCGCGCCCAGTAGTGCCGCAGGCCATTGGCGTAGTGGCGTTCGGCCAGCAGCGGATCGGGGGGCAGCAGCCCGTCCGGAATCTTGAAGGCCGGGTGCATTTCCATCAGCTTGCGCAGCCCTTCGGCGTGCTCCGGGTTCTTGCTCAGCTTGCTGAGGCCGAGCGAGTATTCCAGGATGGCGTCGGTGTAGCGGCGCTTCTGGGCGAGGGCCATGGCCTTGACCAGGTGCCCTTCGTAGTTGCCCTGCTTGATGGCTTCCTCGGCGAGCCGGATGGCTTCATCGAGGGCCGGATCATTCGGATCGAAGTCGTCGTCCATGACCTGCCCGACCTGCCGGGCCGCGATCATGAGCGACAGCGGATGATAGAGGACGACCGGCCTGGCAGCCTCCGCATCAACGGGCTGTTCCTCGACGGTCGGGGCCGCAAGACCCTGACGATTGTCGACGGCGGCCCGCTCACGCGCCTTGATGATCACGCGGGCCAGAGCCACGCGCACCTGCGCTCCGAAGCGATCGTTGTCGGGATGTTCCTTCATCGCGGCCTGGTAGTGCTTCTGGGCCACATCGTACTGGCCCAATTCTTCCGCGATGCGGCCAAGGGCGAAGTTGCCCTGGGCGGCGGCGCCGGCGGCGATGGCCGCCTCGGCGTCCTTGCGGGCCGCTTCGATGACCGGATCCTTCGGATCGACGCGGGTATTGTCCTTGGCGTGGGCGGCCTCGATGCGGAGGACGCTACGCAGGCCAAGCATGATGCCGTCCTTCTTGACGCTCTTGAAGGCATCCACGCCCTTGCTGGCCATGCCGAGGGCCGCATCGAACTGGCGATCAGCTTGCAGGGCCTCGGCCTTCGGGATGAAGTAGGCGTACGGATCGTTCAGTTCCATGTTGGCCAGGCTGGCGAAGGTGCGCCAGGGCAGGTCGCCGGCCCCTTCGGTCTTCAGGGCGGCGGCCAGCGAAGCGCGGGCGT
>JBFWSD010000430.1:0-6097 GCA_050248575.1 Gemmataceae bacterium | reverse complement strand
CGGAGGCCGCGTCGTTCCAGGAGCATGCCGATGGAGGCACAGGTGAGCCCCTTGCCCAGCGAGCTCACAACGCCGCCGGTCACGAAAATGTGCTTGGTCATGCAGCTGAATCCCTTGGCCCGGAAATAGGAAGGAGCCGACGGGACGAAGCGCGGGGCGGTGGTGGTAGCACCAACGTGGATTATTGCTAAACGATGAAGAGCTTCCCAGCAACGGAACGAGGAGAAGCGGAACCTCAAACTCGGTCTGGTCTTGCAAGAGCCGCGCCACAGCAGCTGCTGTCCATGACCCGGGCGAGGTATGATTGTTGTTGCCCATGCATTGACGGTTGTTGGGCGGCGATGAGTTGTATGTCCAGGTGGAGCGTGGTGGGGATCATCAGCGAATTTTCTGGAGACAGCCGTGAGCCTTCAAGAGATTGAGTCCGCCGTGAGCCAGCTGCCTGCCGAGGAATTGGATGCCTTTGCGCGGTGGTTTGAGGAGTATCTGGCGGACGCCTGGGACCGACGTATCGAAGCCGACGTTCAGACCGGGCGCTTGGAGGAGGCCGGCCGCCGCGCCGATGCTGATTTCGAGGCAGGCCGGTGCAAGCCGCTATGAACCACTTCGCCACGCCCGACTTCTGGTATTGCTATCGTCATTTGGCCGAAGAAGTACGCGAATTGGCCGACAAGAATTTCGCCTTGTTACGGCAAGATCCTCATCATCCCTCGCTGCGGTTGAAGAAGGTCGGCTCGTTCTGGTCGGTGCGCGTGGGCTTGCGTTTCCGTGCTCTGACCGGGCAGAAGGTTTGGTTTGGTTTTGGATTGGCTCTCACAGTGAGTACGATCAATTGGTCAAGAGATAGATGGTCTTGCGCCAGACCAGTGCCGCGAAACCGACAGACATGAATCACGCGAAAATCTCTCTCAACCTAGCCGCCACGTGATCGACCGCACCCTGGCTGGCCGAGAGCACGCCGCCGATATTGAAGAAACCGTGGATCAGGCCTTCGTAACGGCGCAGTTCGGTCTTCACGCCCGCCGCTTGCAGCTTGGCGGCATAGGCTTCCCCCTCGTCGCGCAGCACGTCGTACTCGGCGGTCAGCACCAGGGCCGCGGGCAGCCCCTTCAAGTCGGCCCGCAAACAAGATGCATACGGATTGGCCCCGTCTTCAGGCTTCACCAGGTAATGATTCCAGAACCACTGCATGCCAACGCGGGTGAGGCCATGATTCTCCGCGAAAGCCGTGTACGAACCCGTGTCGAAGCGCTGATCGGTGACCGGATAGATGAGCACTTGATAGCGAATAGCCGGGCCGCCCCGATCGCGGGCCAGCAGGCAAACGACCGCGCTCAGGTTGCCCCCCGCGCTGTCGCCCCCCACGGCGAGCCGGGTCGCATCCACGTTGAACTTGCCCGGGTCTCGCGCCACTTGTTGCACGACGCCGAAGCAATCCTCGGCGCCGGCCGGGAACTTGTGCTCCGGGGCCAGGCGATAATTGATCGACACAACCACGCACGAGGCCTGGTTGGCAATGCGGCGGCAAGCCGAATCGTAACTCTCGAGATCGCCGATCACCCAGCCGCCGCCGTGGATGTAAATGAAGGCGGAAAATGGCCCGCTCCCTTGCGGCGTGTAAATGCGAACCTTCACCCCCGGGCCAAGCTCCCGATCTTCAACCCGGGCCACGTCCTCGCCCGGCCCCATCAGCGTGGTCCACACCTTGGAACGCTCGCGGGCCTGGGCCACGGTCAACGTCTCCAGCGCGGGCAACTTGGCGAGCTCGACGAGCAGCCCTTGCACTTGCGGATCGAGCGGCATGATTCCTCTCCTTGCAGTCGGCCATCGGTTTCCCAGAGAAAGCACTATCGCTGGAACGCCGGAGGGTCAATCGCCTGTGGGCAGCAGACAGTTCTTGCTTGAGATCAAAAGGATGGGAGAATGTTCATGGCTGTGAAATCCAAATTCATCATGGGAGTCGCCAATGCGTCCACTTGGTTACGGAGTTCTCGCGGTCTTGATGGTGCTGGGCAGCGTCGCTGTCCCACAGCTTGCGGGCCAGGCGCCGAAGAAGAAGGAAACCAAGGAGCCGCCGCAGATCTTCTACCTGGAGTTCAACGGCAAGAAGATCCCGGTGGAACTCGACAAGCCGATCAAGACCGATGCCTTCGGCGGGGCCAACGCAGTGACCTTGCGCGTCGAGCCCTACCGCGTCTTTCCCTACGGCGGCCTCAGCTTTCACTACCCGCGCGAATACAGCTTTGAAGTCTCGATCGAAGACGAAGTATCGAGCTGGACGCTGGACGGCACCGATTGCATTCTCATGGTCCATCGGTTCCATGCCGAGATTGGCCACCAGGAAGCCGTGGACGCGGTCGAAACCCAGCTGCTGGCTGCCTACAAGAAGCACAAGATCAAGAAATCGGCCGTCAAACTGAACATCCGCGGCAAGGAGATCAAGGGCCGCAGCATCGTGGTCGAACTCGTCGAAGGAGTATCGATCCGCCAGGACCTCTACTCCTTCCCGGCCGGCAAGAGCGCGGTCATTCTCATCATCCAGGATTCCCCCGGCGACGACGGCAAGCCTAGCGCCGACTGGACGCGGGCCGTCAAGCTGCTCGGCGAAACGTTTCGCGCTCCAACGAGATGAACAAACCCAACGGTAATGGACCGCGTCTATTATTCAGAAAACTAGTTTCCGTCGTCCCCGTGGCCCGCTAGGCTGGAACCGTTTGACGCCGGGTCTCGTCCAAGACTGGGGCCGACCATTCTGAACCGTGAAGGAAACTGATCATGCTCACCAAGCGATTCGCGGCAGGGCTCGTTCTGGCATTCGTATTGACGCTTCAGGGCCAGGCCGCCGGACTGCAACAGAAGGTCCAGGTCGAAGGCCCGACCCGCCTCGACTGGACCTATGTGCTGTCCGATCAGAGCCTGCCCAAGGTGCCCGCCGACTGGCTGAAGAACTTCGATTCCACCAAGCAGACTTACGACCTGTTCGTCCCCGAAAGTTACAACGCCAGCAAGCCGGCCGGGCTGATCCTGTTCGTCTCGGCGGGCAACGGGCCCGCGGGCCAGAAGAACTTCGAGGCCGCCTGCAACAAGAATAACCTCCTCTTCGCCTCGCCCTACAACGCGGGCAACGGCGTCGACACCAAGCAGCGCGTCCGCATCGTGCTCGACGTGCTCGACGACGTCCGCAAGAAGTACAACATCGACCCGGATCGCACTTACATCGCCGGCTTTTCCGGGGGCGGCCGCATCGCCTGCGGCATCGCCTTTGCCCTGCCCGAGCTGTTCGGCGGCGTCATCGGCGTGTGCGCCTCGGGCAACCTGCGCGACGAGCCCTACCTGCGCCATCGCGTCATGGAGCGGCTCAACGTGGCCTTCCTCACCGGCGAGAACGACTTCAATCGTGGCGAGGTCGAACGCTTCCGCACTCCCATGCTCGAAGGAGTCGGCGTCGAGGCCAAGAGCTGGGTCTTCCCTGGCATGGGCCACGCGATTCCCAATGCCGCCCAGTTGCAGGAGGTTGTCGACTGGCTGGATCAGGGGGTCAAGAAGCGCCAGGAACTGGCCAAGAAATTCCCCGCCTCCAGGCTGGTGGGGGGCAAGATGCTGCCCGCACGCGAGGAGCAGGCCAAGGCCCTCTTCGCCGAAGGGCAAAAACGCATGGAACAAAAGGAAACCTTCTACTCCGGCCTGATGCAGCTCCTCACCGTGATGAAGCGCTACCGCGATCTGCCCATCGCCAAGGATGCCACCAAGATCCTCACCAAGTACGACGCCATGGAAGATCATCACTGGAAGGACGACGACATCGCCGAGCAGCGTCGCTTCCTGCTGTCGGAGGCGCGGGCCATCACCGCCTACGCCACGGGTGATCTGCCCAAGGAATACGAGCCCCAGCGGGGCAACTTCGCCAAGGAAGCCCTGCTGCGCTGGAACATCATCATCAAAGACGCACCCGCCGACTCCAAGGTCAGCGAGGAAGCCAAGAAGCAGATCCCCGTGCTGCAAAAGCTCGTCAAGGAGTGAAACAGGTTCGAGGTGATGGCTCGAACGCTTGAATCTCAGAGGCTGTCCGGAAAGTGGAAGAAGCCCGGCTTCTCGGCGTTTCCCGCGATTTTCTCGCTCCCGAGAATCCAAGTAGCCGGGCTTCTTGGTATTTCCGGTTCCTCTCACTTGGGCTTTGCCGGCAGATCCTTGGCAGCGAGCTCGGCGTATTGTTCGAGCTCGCGCGTCCAGATGGCGGCCAGCTCGCGAACCTTCTCTGGCATGTCCTTCGCCAGGTTCTTCGATTCGGAACGATCCGTGCGCAGATCGTAAAGCTCCCACGGGCCGCCCTTGCCGGCCGAGACGATCTTCCAGTCGCCAACGCGCAGGGCCCGGTTGCCTTCGTGCAGCCACCACAACGATTCATGCAGCGGCTCCTTGCCGTCCCTGGCGAAAACGGGCACCAGGCTGCGTCCGGGCGGAACCGGCACGGGCTGCCCGTTCCATTTCTCCAGACGCTTGCCGCCGGCCGCCTCGAGGATCGTCGGCACCAGGTCGATGACGTGCCCGGGCGTGTGCCGCAGCTCGCCCTTGGCCGCGATGCCCTTCGGCCAGTGCACGATCAACGGCGTGGAGATGCCCCCTTCGTGCACCCAGGTCTTGTGGCGACGGAATGGCGTGTTGGCCAGGCTGGAGAAGCCCGGGCCGAGGCACAGGTAAGACGCTTTGCTGCCCGGCTCTGCTTGCGGGTCGTGGCCGTCGCCACGGACCATGATCTCGGCACTGGCCCCGTTATCGGACAGGAAAAAGACGAGCGTGTTGTCGAGCACGCCCTGGGTGCGCAGCAGGTCGAGCACGCGGCCGATGTCGCGGTCCATGCGATCCACCATTGCCGCGTGAATGGCCATCTTGCTGGCCTGGAAAGCGCGCTGCTCTTCATTGAGATCCTTCCAGGGCAGCGGGCGGTTCACCTCGTTGGGTCCCAGCTTCTTGATGGCCTCGGGGAATGCGTAGGGCGGGCCGACGTCCCGTTCGATGGCCGAGAGGGCCGTACCGCCGATCTTCAATTCCTGCATGCGCTGCCAGCGCGTTTCGCGCAGCGCATCCCAGCCCGCCTGGTATTTCTTACCGTAACGGGCGATATCGGCCGCCGGCGCTTGCAGCGGGAAATGCGGCACGGTGAAGGCCAGGTATTCCAGAAATGGCTTATCGGGGTACTTCTCCGCGTGCTCCGTCAAACACTTGATGGCGTGATCGGCGATGTGCGTGGTGGTATAGAAGCCAGTCTTGGCGTCGACGGGCGGCAGCGGCTTGTCGTCCTCGGTATGTGAGCGCGGGCCGAAATTCCGATCGTGGTCGTTGAGGCTATAGGAATGGTTGAAGCCGTTTTGCAGCGGCTTGCCATCGACGTGCCATTTGCCCGAATGATACGAGCGATAGCCCAGAGGCTCGAGCATCTCGGGCAAGAGCCTGGCCCAGGGGGGCCGCTGGCCCTGGCCGCCGCTCTTCAGGCCGGGTAGCTTATCGCGGCGTACTTGCTGAGCGTAGAAGCCCGTGAGGATCGCGGCCCGCGTCGGCCAGCAGCGGGCCGTGTTGTAGAACTGGGTGAAGCGCAGCCCGTTCTTCGCCAGGGCGTCAAGATGCGGAGTTGCGATCTCGCCCCCGTAGCACCCGGCGTCGGAATAGCCCATGTCATCCGCAAGGATGATGAGGATGTTGGGCCGCGCTGGCTTGACGGGCTCCGCGGCCGGCAGGCCCGCGCACGCCGCGATCAGTACCGGAACTGCAAGCAAGCAAGTTTTCATCGTGCGGTCTCGTGGAGGCTGATTGATGCGCTGCGCCCGCCGCGCTCACGCGAGCAGATCGAGGGCCGGTTTGCCCGCCGCGATCGGAAACGGGCGGTCGAGAGCATCGTGGATCTCGGTTTCGGGATCGATGCCCAGCAAATGATACATGGTGGCCGCCAGGTCGTCCGGGCTGGTCGGCTCGGTGCGCGGGTAGGCGCCCTGCTTGTCGGACGAGCCATACACGAAGCCGCGCTTGACGCCCGCGCCGGCGAGCAGGGCGGTGTAGCATTGCGGCCAGTGATCGCGACCCGCGATGTCGTTGATTACCGGGC
>JBFWSD010000429.1:0-6101 GCA_050248575.1 Gemmataceae bacterium | reverse complement strand
CTGCCGCGCTGCGACAGCCGACCGCACCCTGCCGCCGCGTCACTTGACCGACACCTTGGCGCCGCCCTCTTCCATGGTCTTCTTGATCTTCTCGGCCTCTTCCTTGGAGACGTTTTCCTTGAGAGGCTTGGGGGCGCCTTCGACCAGGTCCTTGGCTTCCTTGAGGCCCAGGCCGGTGATCTCGCGCACGACCTTGATGACGTTGATCTTCTTGGCGGCATCGAAGCCATCCAGGGTGACCGTGAACTCGGTCTTTTCTTCGGCCTTGGCGGCCTCGCCGCCACCCCCGGCCGCAGGACCGGCCACCACCACCGCGCCGCCCGCGGCCGGCTTGATGCCGTGCTTTTCTTCCAGGTAGTCGCTCAGTTCGACTGCCTGTGCGACCGTGAGCGCCACGATCTTGTCTCCCAGGGCCGTCACATCGGCCGACCACTGGCGACCATTGCCTTCACTCATTGCAGTAACCCTTTCTAAGATGCAGTGCTGCCTGAAGCAGGGCAGCGGCGTGCGTAATAGCTGTTCGTGAATCCTTCAATGTCTCGTCCTGGCAAGCGCCCCCGCGTGGCTAGCTGGCCGCGGCCTCGGCCGGCGCCTCTTCCCCCTTCTTGGCCAGTTCCTTGATCTGGCTGGCGAGCCGCCCGCCCGCCGCTTGCAACTGGGCCGCGATCCGCCGAGCCGGGCTGATCGCCAGCATCACCACCTTGGCGATCGCCTCCTCGCGGGTCGGCATCGTCAGGGCCTTGTCGAAGGAGATGGGCTGCCCTTCGATCACGGCCCCTTTCATCTGGATCTTGACCTTCAAACTCTTCTTGGCAAGACCGTCGAGGGTGCGGCTCAGTTCGGCCAGGCTGTTCGAGCCCCAGGCCACGTAGGTCGGCCCGTCCCACACCGCCCCCGCGTCGACGCCGAGGTCGCCCAGCACGCGCCGGGCCAGGCTGTTCTTCACCAGTTTCAGCCGCACGTTCTTCTTGCGCAGCTCGGTACGCATCTGGTTGTCGGCAACCGAATCCATGCCGGTATAGCTGAGCAGCACCATGTCGCGCACGTCGGTGAAAGCCGACTTCAGGGCATCTATTTCCATCTGCTTGATTCGCTTGGCCATCTGTCTTCTCGCTGTTGACTCGCCTTGGCGGTGGTATCTAAAGGGACTCGCGCAGCCCCACGCAGGTTCACATGCTGATCATGATGCCGGGGCTCATGGTCGCCGACACCGTGATGGTCTTGATGTAGTTGCCCTTGACGGCAGACGGCTTGACGGCGCGGACCTGCTCGACGAAGGTGGTGATGTTCTCGGCCAGCTTGTCCTCGTCGAAGCTGAGCTTGCCGACACCGGCGTGAATATTGCCGGTCTTGTCGGAACGATACTCGACCTTGCCCGCCTTGAATTCCTTGACGGCGGCGGCCACGTCGCCGGTGATGACCGTGCCCGCCTTGGGCGTGGGCATGAGCCCGCGCGGGCCCAGGATCTTACCGAGGCGGCTGACTTGCCCCATCATGTCTTGGGTCGCCAGGGCCACGTCGAAATCGGTCCAGCCACCCTGGATCTTCTTGATCAGCTCGTCGGAGCCCGCCTGGTCGGCGCCGCCTTCGGTGGCCTTGGCGACATTGTCACCCTGGCAGAACACCACCACGCGCACCGACTTGCCGATGCCGTGGGGCAACGACACGGTGCCGCGCACCATCTGGTCGGACTGGGTGGTGTCGATGCCGAGGTTCATGTGCACCTCGACCGTCTCGTCAAACTTGACGCGCTTGCCGCTCTTGAGCAGAGAGATCGCCCGCTTGAGGTTGGTCACACCTTCCTTGTCGATCTTGCTGCGCAGGTTCTTTTCAACGTTCTTGAGCTTCTTGCCCCGCGGCGGCGACACGCCGGGCCGTCGCTTCTTCTTGGCCTCCGGTTCGCCCGGCTTGGGGGCGGTCCTGGCCGGAGCCTGCGTGGCGGTCTCGGCGGGCGCTTCGGCGGCGGGCGCCGCATCGGCCTTCGGGTCGGTCTTGGGCTTGCCCTTGCCCTTCTTCTTTTCCTCGCCCCCCTCGGGCTTGCCTTCGCTCTTGGCCTCGCCGGCGGCCTCGGCCTTGGGTTCGGCGGCTTCTTTCTCTTTCTTCGCCATTGCTATCTGCCTTGCCTGGTGGTCATCCTGGTTCGTGGTTGCCTGTCAAACGAAGTCTCAGCCTTCGACGGTGATCCCCATGCTGCGGGCCGTGCCCGCCACGATCTTCATGGCATGGTCGACGTCGCTGGCATTCAGGTCCTGGATCTTGCGCTGGGCAATCTCACGCACCTGCTGCGAAGTGACCTTGAAGCCCTTGTACTTGCCGGACTTCTTCTTTTCCTCGGCGGGAATGAACTCGCCCCCCTTCTTCTTTTCCGTGGGGATGCCGGCGGCCTGCTTGAGCAGGATGGCGGCCGGCGGGCTCTTCACCGCGAAGTCGAAGGTGCGGTCGGAGTAGACGTTGATCACCACCGGCACCAGCATGCCGCGCAGTTCCTTGGTGCGGTCGTTGAACTGCGACACGAACTGGCCGATATTGACGCCGTGCTGGCCGAGGGCCGGCCCGACGGGCGGCGCGGGCGTGGCTTGCCCGCCCGGGCATTGCAACTTGATCTGTGCGTTGAGCTGTCGTGCCATGGAAGTATATCCTGTGTTCAATCCCGGCGCTGGTTGCGCGGCGGGCCAACAAATGCTTTAGTTTTCCACCTGCCAGTATTCGAGCTCCACCGGGACGGGCCGGCCGAAGATCGTCAGTTCCACCACCACCAGCCCCTTGGCCTCGAGCACGTCCTTGACCACCCCTTCCATGCCGGAGAAGGTGCCGTCGCGCACCTTGACCGAGTCGCCGACGGAAAAGGGAGCCTTGCCGGGCACGACCGTCTCGGGCCCGGCGCCGGGCTGCCGTTGCAGCATCTTGTCGACCTCGCGCTGCGACATCGGCGACGGCGGCCGGCTCACGCCGCCACCCACGAAATCGCCCACGCCCGAGGTCTCGCGAAACAGGTACAGGATGCGGTCGTTGAACTCCACCTCCACCATCAGGTAGCCCGGGTACAGCTTGCGCTCGCGCGTGATGCGCTTGTTGCGGCGCATCTCGGTGACCCGTTCCACCGGGATGATGATCTGGCCGAAGAAGTCTTCCAGCCCTTCGATCTTCACTCTCTTTTCGATGGCTTCCTTGATGGACTCTTCACGGCCCGACTGCACCTTTACCACGTACCACTGCTTGTTGCTCGGCCCTTCCGTCGAGCCGTTGCTGCCCGCGGCGGCGGACTCGGCGGCTTCTGCTTCGGTTTCTTTTTCGGCGACCACGGCCTCATCGGCCTCGTCTGCTTCTTCATTCTCAGCAGGGACGTCGTCGGACTCTTTCTCGGCGCGGACTTCTTCCGCGGCGTCCTCCGGCGCCTCACCTTCAGGGTTCGATTCGGGATGGAGCGTTTCGTCCGTCATCGCAACACCGTCTGTTCGAGAATGCTCGGCCATCATCAACGACTCACCAGGTCAGGTCCTTGTCGCTATCCGAGCTGCCTTTATTGCCCGATGTATTGTCGATGCGGAGAATGCCGCCCCCCAGCCACTTCTGCCGGAGCGTCAGGATCCACAGCTGGTCCACCGCGAACAGGAACACCGTCATCAGGAACACGGTGACCAGCACCACGATGGTGTCCTGGACGAGCCGCTTCCGGGTGGTCCAGGAGACCTTGTTCATCTCCGCCTCGGTGGCGATCAAGAAATCGGCAAACACGGGCAGGTTCACCACGCGGAAGGCAAACCACAACGAGCCCGCCACCAGCAAGAGCGGCAGGGTAAAACGCACGTCGGGCAAGAGCACCACTTCCCAGCCCTCCGCGAAGGGCACATCCAGGGCCAGGTTTCGTGCCCCGGTGGCAAGTGTGTCGTTGGCGATCATCGAATAGATGCCGGCACCGGCGAGGATGAGGATGCCCAGCATCGTGCAGCGCCGCACCCGTTGCCCTTGCGAGGCCTTGTAACGCTGAAAATCGAACCAGCCCTGCTCCTCGATGGCGATCAGCCAGTCTTGACAGTTATCGCGTGAGTACATGTAAAGCAAACCGGCCAGCAAGCCCACGCCCACAACGAGGGTGAGCGCGATGCCCGCTCCCGGGGCCATGGTGGCGAACAACGTGGTGCCGAGCAAACTCGTCAGCCAGGCGATGAACAAGATCGCCACCAACCCGAGAAAGATGCCAGCCTTCAGACCAGGCCGCGGGTCGGCAGCCAGGGCCCGCCCGCCCGCGTAGGCGAGTCCGCCCAGCACGGCCAGTTGCACCAGCACCTGGGCTGCATAGGAGACCGGCGCCGTGCCCATGCCGATCAACTGCCAGATGGCAGGTATGCCGGCAAACACCAATGCCAGCCCTGCCGCCACGTACAACGTCCCCACCAGCGACGCCACTCCGAGGTGGTCGAGCATTTTCTTCGTCGAGGTTTCCGGGGAGTTCTTCACCGCCACGGCCATGGCTCTTCCTTCCCGATTAGGGATACCGGACCCGAGACCCCAGTCGCCTGGTTCCCTTCATCTCGAATCGGTCATCCTTGAGCAGGGGCGGAGCGACTCGAACGCTCAACCGCCGGTTTTGGAGACCGGTGCTCTACCAATTGAGCTACACCCCTAAAGGCTACGTACACCCCACCATCTCGCTTGCCGTCTCGAGGATCGTTCGCGACGAACCGGCAACACGCGACTACTTCTTCCTGGATTCCTTGTGGGGAGTGTGTTTCCGTTCCTTGGGGCAGTACTTCTTGAGATCGAGCCGTTCGGCGCCGCGGGTTTCTTTCTGGGTGCGATAGTTGCGGCTGCCACAAGCGGTGCATTCCAGCCAGACATATTCCCGCATGGGGCCCTCGTGTAAGTTGTTTGCAGGAGCCCGGCTTCCGGAGAAGCCGGGCGATTGCTTGCCCGTTACTCGGTAATCTTGATGACGCGGCCGGAACCGACGGTGCGACCGCCTTCACGGATGGCGAAGCGGAGCCCTTCGTCCATGGCGATGGGCTGCTCGGCGATCAGCTCGACCCTCATGACGATGTTGTCGCCCGGCATGCACATTTCCGCCTTGGAGCCGTCGGCCGCCACCAGTTCGGTCACCGCGCCGGTGACGTCGGTGGTACGGAAGTAGAACTGGGGCCGGTAACCCGAGAAGAACGGCGTGTGCCGGCCGCCCTCTTCCTTCGACAGCACGTAGACCTGCGCGTCGAACTTGGTGTGCGGCGTGATCGAGCCCGGCTTGGCAAGCACCTGCCCGCGCTCGAGGTCGGTGCGTTCGATACCACGAAGGAGGACGCCGACGTTGTCGCCGGCGAGCCCCATTTCGAGCGGCTTGTTGAACATTTCGACGCCGGTGACCACGGTCTTGCGGGGCTGCTTCATGAGGCCGATGATCTCGACTTCGTCGCCCACCTTGCAGCGGCCGCGCTCGATACGGCCGGTGCCTACAGTGCCGCGGCCCTTGATCGAGAACACGTCTTCGATCGACATGAGGAAGGGCTTGTCCTCTTCGCGCTGCGGCGTGGGGATGTAGGTGTCGAGGGCGTTCATCAGGTCGTCGATGCACTTGTTGGCGGCATCGTCCTTGCCCGCGGAGTCGAGGGCCGGCTTGCTGCTGCCGCGCACGATCGGGATCTCGTCGCCGGGGAACTCGTACTTGGTGAGCAGCTCGCGCATTTCCAGCTCGACCAGTTCGAGGAGCTCGGGATCGTCGACCTTGTCGATCTTGTTGAGGAAGACCACGATGCGGGGCACGCCGACCTGGCGGGCCAGCAGCAAGTGTTCGCGGGTCTGCGGCATCGGGCCGTCGTCGGCGGCCACCACCAGAATGGCCCCGTCCATCTGGGCGGCGCCGGTGATCATGTTCTTGATGTAGTCGGCGTGGCCCGGGCAGTCGATGTGGGCGTAGTGGCGGTTCGGAGTCTCGTACTCGACGTGCGCCACGGCGATGGTCACCGTCTTGTTCTCGTCGCGGACGATACCGCCCTTGGCGATTTCCGAGTAGCTCTTGACCTTCTCGATCTTGTTCTTGTAGGCCTGGCGGGTGACGATCGCCGCGGTCAGCGTGGTCTTGCCGTGGTCGATGTGACCGATGGTGCCAACGT
>JBFWSD010000428.1:0-6108 GCA_050248575.1 Gemmataceae bacterium | reverse complement strand
GAGCACGAGAATGTTTCGCTTGGGAGTCGGAGCCACGTGTCGCCCTCTGGTGCCGGGAATCGCATTTCCGCCAACGCATCGCGGTCAATGATCGGCCAGGAGCCGGGTAGGAGACGCGGGCAAAAATCTCCCGATGTCGATCGATGAGCACAACCTGTGTTGCGCTGGCGAATTGGTAAGGTTGGTGTGCCGCCCGCGGCAGGAAGATATGAATTCGCCCTGAAAAAAACAACGCGAAGTCTTCTTTACCTAACACCCCCAGACACCCTGATCCGCGGCCACTTCTCGGCCTTGTAATGTGACATTGAACCGGAGAGTGCCTGGGATTAAAGATATTCTTCCAGTGATGGCGGGTGACACGTTCATGGGCCACGCCCGAGGAATTCATGAGACCCTGTTTGATTACCATCGTCCTCATGGCAGCAGGTCTGGCCATCTGGGCCAGCCCTACCAAGACCGAGATGGACACCAGGGTCGATTGGGCAGCGCCGGCTCCTGAAGTGCTCACGGCTCCCCTGGTGGATGTTAGCCCGGTGGACTGGGGCTCTCCCATCTCCATAGCGGACTACGAAACTACCTGCATCATGCGCGATGCAGCCTCACGCGTAGCGGACTGGGGCAGCCGGCACACTCAGTTGAATCACAAGGTCTTCACCAACAACAGCAAGTTGCTCTCGCAGATATTTGCCGACGACCTGGGTGCAGTCATGTGCCAGGGTTCTGCCTATTACTTGCATCTCAACTACCTTGAAGCGGGCTATCGCAGCTACTTGCTCGGTTTCCAGAGCGAGGCCTACTCGCATGCCATGGTGCTGGTGGAGGTCGCGCGCCCCGATGGGACCATTGCCCTCATTGTTCAGGATCCGACGTTCAACCTCAGCTTCGTCGATGCGCAGGGCGCTCCATTGTCGATCTTCGAGATCATGACCAGGCTGGCCCGCCGCCAGCATCAGGCGATCATCGTCGAGGAGGGACCGCATCCTGAGGTGGATTATCTGCATCATCCGTCCGACAAGAATCCGCTGCCGCTTGAATACGTGAAGGAGCCCATTGGCCCCTGCCCGAAGAACCCCGGCTTGATGAAATACCGGGCCGAAATCTCGCTGGCGGCTTTCTGGCACACCAACAAGAGTGCCTGCGCCAGGTTTTGCTCGGCGCGCGGGCTGGAAACACATGTTCTCTACACGACCTTTGATAAGCCGCTCTACGTCTTCAAGGGCTACCCCATGAGTGAGGTAGACAAGACAGAGGCCGATCGTGTCTTCATGGCCCTCATGGAACATCACACGATGCTGCACGCAGCGGGCGCCCACCTTCCTTGAGCGAAACGCCAACTCTGGTCAGCTATCTAGCGAGAAGATCGTTCGGACGAGTTGCGCTTTTGACGCCAGCCGAGCCATGCGCAGCTGGTCAGAGTGGCGGCAGCCAGTGCGGGCCACCACTCGCGCCAGAGCACGGGCAAGTCGAAGAGCGCTTCGGGGAGGGCAGCCAGCGCCTCCGCGTCGGCGGGCTGCGCCGCCTGTGCCATGGGCAGAACGGCTTCCTCTTGCCCGGGCCGTGCCGTGGCCGCGCCGACCTGCGCATCGTTGGACGCGAGTGCATGGGACGGCATGGCCGTGCCGTTGCCCTTGTCGCTGGTCGTGGCAGCGAGCCAGCGCGCGACTTCGGCCAGCCAGCGATCGAGCGCCGTGGTGGCGACGGCGTCATCCTGATCCTGCAGCAAGCTGGCGCGGAACTCATCGATGGCGTCTTGCAGGCCGACCACGAACTCCACCCACACGGGGGTCTCCTGCTCGGCCTCGCCCTCCTCGGACACCTCTTCGTCCCCTGATTCTGCGCTGACTTCCTGGGCCAGCAACAAGCCAAGCAGGCTGGTGCTGCCGATCAAGCCGGCGTTGAGCCCGGCCACGAATGCGTTCTCGTCGCCTTCCTCGTCACTGGCTTCTTCGTCGGTGTTGCTCGAACCCGCGCTGGCCAGCACGGTGGCGATCACCGAGAGTCTGGCCTGGTCGATCGAGTCCAGCGTGGTCACCGACCCGGTCGGGTCGTCGAAGCCGGAGCCGAAATCGATGCCGGGCGCGAACAGCCCGTCGAGACCGAACACCAGGGGCAGGCTGCTGCCCTGATTGGTGACGTAGAGCTCGTTGCCGACCACAGAGAGCGCGCTGGGGGAATCGAGCCTGGCGTCGCTGAAGATCAGCGATTCGGCGTAGTTGCCGCCCGCATCGGCGTTGAGCAGCGCGATCGAACTGTCGGAACGGCCCGCGAAGAAGCTGGTGCTGTTGGGCACGAACGTCAGGGCCGTGACCAGCGCGTTGGCCGCGGAGTTGAACACGTTGGTGGCCGTGGTCAAGCTGAACGGATTGAAATTGAAGATGCTGCCTGACTGCAGCAGCGTGAAACCGGTGGTGAGCGTGTAGAGTGTCTGCACGATCTGGCCGGGCAAGGACAGGATGGTGGGATTGCCGTCGTCGAAGAAGCCATTGCCCAGGCCGGGCAACATCCACAGCTGTCCCGCCTGCCCGCTGGTGACCATGAGATCCAGGGTGCCGTCGCCATCAAAATCGTTGATGGCGATGTTGTTCGGGCCAAGGCCCACGTCCAGGCGCGGGCCGGTCGTCAGAGTCCAGTTGCCCGAGGCGTCCACGCTACCGAGCAGGATGGACACGTCGTTCGAGCCCTGATTGGCCACGGCCACGTCAGCCAGGTTGTCGCCATTGAAGTCGAACACGGTGGCGCTGACCGGGCTGGTGCCGGTGAAGAACGACAGCCCGTTGCTGCTGAACTGGCCCGGAGCGGTGCCCAGGTAAACGATGATGTTGTTGCTGCCCGTGTTGGTGACCAGCAGGTCCTGGATACCGTCATTGTTGATGTCTTCGAGATCGACGAAGCCCGGTGCTTGCACGCCATCGGCGCTGGTCTGGGAGAAACCGCCCAGGCTAAAGGTGGTGCTGCCCGCGTTGCGGATCTGCGAGAGAACCTGATCGACCGACTGGTTGGCCAGCAGTACGTCGGCCACGCCGTCGCCGTTGATATCCGTGGTGACGAAGGGGACATTGCCGCCGGCGCGAACGAAGGGCCGGAAGGTGCCGTTGCCATTGCCGAGGATGAAGAGCAGGTCGCCGAACTCGTTCTGGATGACCAGATCGAGGTTGCCGTCGGCGTTGACGTCGTTGCTGGCCAGGCCGTTGGGAAGGTTGCCCGCCGCCACGGTGGCGGCGAGGAAGAAGTTGCCCAGGCCGTCGCCGAGGTAGACGGTCACGGTGGCATCGTTCAGGTTCAGGACGGCCACGTCGAGACGGTTGTCATTGGAAAAGTCGCCCACGACGATTTCCGTGGGCAGGCTGCCCGTGGCGAACACGCGTGGTTCACTGAACGTGCCCGCCCCTTGCCCGAGCAACAGGGCAAAAGTGTTGGCGTTGCGATTGGTAACGACCAGGTCGAGAATCGAATCCCGGTTGAAATCGGCGACCTGTATGCTCCAGGTGAGCTCGCGGGCCAGCGCCCCGGAACCGCTCTCGTAGAGTCCCGCACCCGTGCGGAAGAGCAACGGCGCTCCAAAGGTGGGCGCAGGCACGATGGGAACGATCCGCACCTCACCCGCATCGGGCTGGCCGACGATGAGATCCAGCCCGGTGACGCCATCCACGTTGCCCAGTGCCAACAGGCCCGGCACAGCGCCCACGTTGAGCGGCGCACCGGCCGGAACGAAGCTGCTGCCCGAAGACGCGAATACCTGCAACGTGCCGTCGGCACTCAGCACGACCAGGTCTTCGCGGAGGTCGCCGGTCACATCGCCGGCGACAATCCGTGTGGGCAGTGAACTGATCAGGGGCCCTTGCACACGAACGAAAGTCTTCGTGGCCGGGTTCCAATCGTAGAAAACGATGAAGTCCTGGTTGAGACCGCTTACCTGATCGGGCTGCAAGTTCAAGGCAGCCAGGCGCGCCTTGCCGTTCTGCGTGACGACGGCCAGGTCGCGGACGGGCCGACCTGGATTGATGAGGACCGGCGCATCGAAGTTGCCCGGCTGCCCGGGCCGCCCGCGCCGGAACAGAATCTCGCCCCCCTGCGTGAGGACCAGCGAATCCGCCGTGCCATCCCCATCGACATCGGTCAGAATCGGTCGCGCCTGCAGCGTGGTAGCCACAAATTCGTCGGCGTTCAAGAAACCGCCGTCGCCGCGGTTCAGGAAAATGGACAGGCTTTCCGGCCCTTCATCGACCGTGACCAGGTCGGGCCGCTTGTCGCCGTTGAGATCCGCCACTGCCACGGCAACCGGGAAGGTCCCGGTCGGACCGACAAATATCGTGGAAAACTGCACGTCGGCGCCGGGCAGCGCGATGCCCTCGCTGAGATAGACACGCGCCTGGCCCGTGGTGTCGGTGAACTGGTTGAACGTCGTCACGGCCAGATCGTCCCGGCCATCGCCATTGAAGTCGCCCGTGTCCAGGCTGTAGCGCGAGTCGGCGAATGCTGCCACGCCGAGGGAACCGGACAAGGTAAACGTGCCATCCGAGTCGCCCCGGAAGATGAGCACTGTTTGAATCACGAGAAACGGGTTGGTTTGGTCGAGCACGGGAATCACCAGATCGCGTTTGCCGTCGCCGTCAAAATCGGCGGTCGGCACGACCCCCAACGGAAACGTGAGGTTGAGTTCCGAGGTGCTCAGGATATCCGCGATGGTGGTGAGGCTGCCCCCTGCGTTGGCCCGGAACGAGTTGGCCATGACGGTGAAGGTGCCGTTGCCATGACCCGTGCCGTCGTTATTGCCCAGGGCAATGAACGGCCCGCCAAAATCCAGAACGAGGTCCAGGATACGGTCACCATTGAAGTCGGCGGCCGCGCTCACGCTGCCGGGCAGCAGCGCCGACACTCTCGTGAAGGTCATTCCTGGCCCGGCCAGATAGACTTCATTCGCAATAGCCAGGTCCGTCAGGCCGTCGCCGTTGAAATCGGCGGCCACCATGATGCCGGACGCACTGTTGAACGTGCCGCCGAGCTTGAATGAACCGTCACCGATGCCCAGGAAGATGCTGACTCCACCCGCGGTTTGCACGGCAAAGTCGAGACGGCCGTCGGCATTGAACTCGCCCACCACGACCTGAACGGGACCTGCACCCACGGGATACCTGATTTCGTCCGCGAAGGTCCCGTCGCCTGCACTGATGAGGACAGAGACATCGTTGCTCCTCAGATTGGCCACGACCAGGTCGACGTTGCCGTCGCGATTGAAGTCCCCACGGGCAATCGCAGTGGGACTCTGGCCGACACGCACGATCGGCGCGGACTGGAAACTGCCGTCGCCCCGGCCGAAAAACCAGCGTAGCTGGTGGATGGAAGTGTGGGACAGGGCAGAAGCTTCCAGGTCGAGCTGAGTCATGGCCAGATCGATCCGGCCATCGCCATTCAGATCGCCAGCCGTCAAGGTATTGCTGCCGAAAGAGCTGTTGTCGCCCGTGTCAAAGCGGAGCGCGGGCGCAAAGGCGGCCTGCCCGGAAATGCCTCTGCCGAGCAAGACGGACACGGTTCCGGCAGTGCCCATGGCCAGGTCGACGATGCCGTCGCCATTGAAATCCCCGATCGTCAAATTGACGTTGCCGTTAAGCATCAGGGCGGGCTGGGCGACGAAGCTGCCATCCCCCCGTCCCAGGCTGATCAACAGCTCCCGAGAGAAAGGATTTACTCCGGCAAGGTCCAGGATGCCGTCGTGGTCGAAGTCGGCGACGAGCATTTTCTCCAGACCACCGGCAAGCGTGCTGGTTGACTGTACAAAGGCGCCGCCGGCCTGGCCGAGGAAAACGAGCCCCGAGCCGGCAGCAAGGTCCAGCCGGCCGTCACGATTGAAGTCGCCGGTTACCAGCGGGCCGTCCAGTGTGCCCGTGACCGTCAGCCCGGGCTGGGCCGTGAAAGAGCCGTCCCCCTGGCCAAGATAGACGAGCAACTGCCCGCTGACGGCAAATCCAGTGGCGGGGGCGATGGCCAGGCCCATGCGACCGTCGGCGTTGAAGTCGCCGGTCACGATGCCGGTAGCGCCGAAATCAAGAGCCAGTCCCAAGGGATTGGCGACCGCGAGCGGATCGCTGAAGCCGCCCGCTCCGTTCGCAA
>JBFWSD010000427.1:0-6127 GCA_050248575.1 Gemmataceae bacterium | reverse complement strand
GGGCGACGGTAAGCCCGTCCCGGGCAAGCTGGGCGATCTCTACGACACGCTCATGGCCCGCGTGCGTTCGGCCGTGGGTGACAAGCAGCCCGACTCCATCTGTTTCGTCTGGATGCAAGGGGAACGTGATGCCAAGGAGATGCACGATGCCGTCTATGCTGCCAGCATGCAGGGCCTGATCGAGCAGTTGCGCGGTGACCTCAAGCGGAAGGATGTGTATGTCGTCATTGGCCGGCTCAGCGACAACTTGCAAACGCCGAACTGGGAAGCCGTGCGCAAGGCACAGGTGCAAGTGGCCGAGCGCGATCCGCTGGCGGGCTGGGTAGACACCGACGATCTGAATGGCCCGAATGACGGCTTGCACTACACCAAGGACGGTTACAAGGAACTGGGAGATCGTTTCGCCAAGAAGGCGATCGCCTTGCTGGCAGGCTCGAAGAAATAGGGTTACCTGATTGCCGACTTTCACCAGCTTGCCGGAGATCCGGCAAGCTGGCGAGTTTGCGAGAACCAGGCCGCATCAGCTGGCGACATGCATTGACCGGCCTGAGCGCGAACACTAGCCTCTTGAGCACGATGCCAGGGGGGCGGTGATGCACAAGATAGCCATCGGGTCTCGATCCTTTACGGTCGCTGGAACGGCGAGCGATTCCTACTTGAACTTGATGGGCGCCCGTTTCGAGCCGCACCTGGTGCGGCTGCTCGGCGAACTGTGCGAACCCCACTACCAGATTCTGGATGTGGGAGCCAACCTGGGGCTGACCGCGCTCCTGTTTTCGCAGCTTGCCCCCGCGGGCCGTGTCGCGGCCATCGAGCCCGTGCCTGCTTCCTACGAGCTGCTGGCCAGGAACCTGGCGTACAATCGCTGTACCAATGTCAGTGCCTTTCCATTTGCTGCCTCGGCCTGCACGGCCACGCTACGCATGGAATGTCCTGCGTGGTTCTTGGCGGGAGCACACGTCTTGCCCGAGGTCGAGGACTTCCCGAACACCGCCACCGTCGAGGTGCCTGCACGCAGGCTGGATGACGAGTTCGCGCAGCTGGGATTGCAAGGACTCGATCTTATCAAGATCGATACGGAGGGCTACGAGCTGGAAGTGCTTGCCGGCGCGGCCCAGCTCATCGAGAAGTACCGCCCGACCGTCCTGCTCGAGATGAACCACTACTGCCTCAATATTCTGCGCCGTCTCTCGCTGCCAGAGTTTCGCGAGCGCATCTGCGCAATCTTTCCCAGCGTTCATGCCGTGGATCGAGATGGCGTGTTCGTTGATTTCGCGGATCCTGCGGGCTGGCGGCAGGTCCAGCATGCCCACGTTGTCCACGGACGCTTCGGGAATCTGGTGGCCGGTTTCGATCGGGCGCGAATCATGCGCAGTCTGGCCCGGGCAGGTGAAATGCTGATTCGGCCAGGCGTGGGCAGGAAAGTCGCAGGCTATGTCCGCTCCCTGTCCAGGAATTACCTGCTGCCCGTGCGCTGGCTCAGGCAGCAGTGGTGCAGCCGGAGCGCTATTTCACACGGGAAGCCTCATGAACAGGCACGAATCACGTAGCGAGGGATTCGGGACGTTCGGCGGCGTGTTCACGCCTTGCGTGCTCACGATCCTTGGCGTCATCATGTTCCTGCGCTTCGGGTTCGTGGTCGGGCAAGCCGGCATGCTGGCCGGCTTGCTGATTGTTCTCGCCGCGAACGTGATCACGCTGCTGACCACGCTGTCGCTGTCGGCGATCGCCACGAACACGCGCGTGCAGGGCGGCGGCGCCTACTACCTCATCAGTCGCAGTCTTGGTGTGGAAGCCGGGGGCGCCATCGGCGTCATCTTCTTCCTGGCCCAGTCGATCTCGGTAGCGATGTACGTGATCGGTTTCAGCGAGGCCTTCCTGGCTTCCGGTCTGGCGCCGGCGGGCTCTTCGCTCAAGGGAGTTGGCACCCTGGTCAATATCGCCGTGGGCGCCTGTGTAATGATCGGCGCGGGCTGGACCATCCGCGTACAGTACTTCATTCTTGCGGCCCTGGCGGCGGCGCTATTCTCGTTTTATGTGGGCGCTGCCCAGTCCTTTGATGGGCCAACGCTGCAGGCCAACCTCACGCCACATTTCTCGGGCAGCGACAACCTGTTCACGATGTTCGCATTGTTCTTTCCGGCGGTGACCGGCATCATGGCCGGCGCCAACATGTCGGGCGATCTCAAGAACCCGGGGCGATCGATCCCGCTGGGCACGCTGGCAGCGGTCGGGGTCACGGCGTTCATCTATCTGAGCCAGGTAGTTCTGCTTGCAGCAGCGCGGCCTGCCGACGTTCTGACGGGCAGCAGCATGGTCATCGCTGCCATTGCCCGCTGGCCCGTGCTGATCACCGTGGGCGTGTTTGCCGCCACGCTGTCTTCGGCCCTGGGAAGTATGATGGGGGCGCCGCGCATCCTGCAAGCCTTCGCACACGATAACATCTTCCGCCGTCTGAGCTTTCTGGGGCACGGCAGCGGCCCAACCAACGAGCCGCGCCGGGCCATCCTGGTGTCCTTTGTCATCTCCCAGGACTGTATCCTGCTGGCCGATCTCGATGCCATCGCGCCCATCGTCACCATGGCGATCATGATCACCTACGGTCTGCTCAACCTGGCCACGTTCTACGAGGCGATCACCAAGAACCCCAGCTATCGCCCGCGCTTTCGCTGGTGCCACTGGTCGCTATCACTGACCGGCGCCCTGGGCTGCCTCGTCGTGATGTTCCTGGTCGACTGGATATGGGCACTTGTGGCCATTACGCTCGTGGGGCTGCTGCACTGGTACATCGGCGCCAAGGAAGTGGAAGCTCGCTGGGGCGACCTGCAGAGCGGCTTGCTCTTCGAGCGCGCCCGCAACAACCTGGTGAAGCTCGAGCACGAACTCTATCACCCGAAGAACTGGCGGCCCATCATCCTGGCCTTCAGCGGCGGCGGCTGGAGCCGCCCGCATCTGGCCGTCTACGGTCACTGGTTCAGCGCGGGCCGCGGCATCCTCTCACTCGGCCAGGTCATCCAGGGCGAAGTCGAAAACCGCCTGCAACGGCGCATCAATCAGGAACGCCTGCTGCACGACTTCATTCGCGAACAGAAACTCGAGGCGTTTCCGGCCGTGGTCGTGGCCAAGTACCTGTCCGATGGCATCGAGTCGCTCGTGCAATCGCACGGGCTGGGCGCACTTCGTCCCAACACGATCTTGCTGGGCTGGCCAAACGATCCCGACCGCGCCGAGACCTTCGGCGCCACCTTGCGCAGCGTTGCCGGCCTGGAACGCAGCATCCTGGCCGTTCGCCTGCCCCACGAACCGGAAGATCCCTGGCAGGTGGCCCCGGGCTCCATCGATGTCTGGTGGCGCGGCTATCAGAACGGCGAATTGATGCTGCTCCTTGCCCACCTGCTCACCATAAATGCCGAATGGCGCACGCACCCCATCCGCCTGCTGCGCGTGATCGAAAACGCGGCTGGCGAGGCCGATGTGCACAAGCACCTGACCGATCTCATCGAAGCTTCGCGCATCCGGGCATTCCCACATGTCGTCGTCGCCACCGACCCGCACACCGCCATGCAGGAAACGTCGCGCGACGCCGCCCTCGTCTTCCTCGGTTTCGAAGCACCGGAAGAGGGGCAAGAGAAGGAATTCTACGAGCGCATGGAGGCATGGGCGGGCAAACTGCAGCGGGTGGTTCTGGTCGACAGCATCGGCGGCATGTCGCTGGAGACGTGACCTCCGCGACCGCGAACCATCTCGTCTACAGGTCATCCGGCTGCAGCGTTGCCCGAGTATGAGGCTGTTCGTGCTCCAAGATCTCGCTGAGCGGTTCATCCGACTCATCGCGTAAGAGTTTGCGGCCGTCGGAGATCTTGGCGAACAAATAATAGAGGCCCGGTATGACCAGGACCCCGATGACGGTGCCCACGAGCATGCCACCGACCGCGGTCGTGCCAATGGTGCGGTTGCCGATGGCCCCGGGGCCGGTGGCCCGCACCAGCGGAATGAGCCCCGCGATGAAGGCGAACGAGGTCATCACAATCGGCCGGAAGCGCAGTTTCCCGCCTTCGATGGCGGCATCCTTGATGCTCGAGCCCTCACGACGGCGCTGGATGGCGAACTCGATGATCAAGATGGCGTTCTTGCCCAGCAGGCCGACAAGCATGACCAGGCCGATCTGGCAGTAGACATCGTTCGACAAGCCCATGGCCTTGAGCAGCAGGAAAGAGCCAAAGACGCCGATGGGCAACGAGACGATCACCGCCAGCGGCAAAACGAAGCTCTCGTATTGACCGACCAGGACCAGATACACAAAGGTCACCACGATCAAGAAGATATAGATCGCCGTGTTCCCCTTGCTGGCTTCATCGTAAGAGAGGCCTTGCCAGCCGATGCCATAACCGTGGGGCAGCGTCTGGTCGGCGACTTCCTGGATGGCTGCAATGGCCTGGCCGCTGCTGTAGCCCGCCGCGGGGGCGCCTTGAATGATCGCGGTCGTATACAGGTTGTAGCGGTTGATCTCGTTCATGCCCTGCATCTTCTTGAGCTTCATGAACGAGGAGTAGGGCACCATCTCTCCCTTGTCGTTCTTGATGAACATGTTGTCCAGATCCGCGGGGTAACGCCGGAATTCCGGCAAGGACTGGACATAGACCTTGTAGAAGACGCCGAAGCGGATGAAACCTTGCTCCCAGGTACTGCCCACGACGATGGACAGGTTTTCCATCGCATCGCCGATCGACACGCCTTTCTGCATGGCCACGTCGTTGTCGATGAGGATCTCGTACTGCGGGTAGTTGCTGGCAAAGAAGGTGAAAATCCCCTTCAGTTCCTTGCGTTTGCCCAGCGCCGCCAGGAAGTCTTCGGTAACCTTTCCGAAGGCCTCGTAATCCCCGCTGTTCGTCTTGTCGAGCAAGCACAGAGAGAACCCACCAGCCGCGCCGAAGCCGGGCACGGCGGGCGGCTCGAAGAACTCGAGCTTCACATTGGCGATCTTGCTGCACTTCTTCTCGAGTTCCTCGATGATCTCCTTTGAAGTCTTCTCGCGCTCGGCCCAGGGCTTCAGGTTGATGAGGCAGGTGCCGGCATTGGAGCCACGGCCCTGGGTCAAGATCTCGTAGCCGGCCAGCGAGGTGACGGAAGTGACTTCGTCGAACTCCTGGCAGATCTTTTGCAACTCGTGGGACTTGGAGTTCGTGTACTCGAGCGTGGAGCCTGGCGGCGTCTGGATAATGCCATAGATGACGCCCTGGTCTTCGAGCGGAATGAAGCCGGAGGGCAGCACCTGGTTTACCAGCAGAATCCCGTAGGCAAAGCCGCCGATGACGAGCATGGTCACCAGCCGGAAGGTGACGATCCGACTCACCATGCCGACGAAACCGCCCGTCACTCTCTCGACGGCCAGGTTGAACCAGTGCAAGAAGATGCCGAGCGGGCCGCGCTTCTTCTCCTCGCCCGGTTCGCTTCCTGAAAACGCCGCCCGGAAACTCAGGATGAACAGCACGGCCATGATGCCGGCGATGATGAAGACTCTCGCCTCGGTGAGCGGAAGCTGCTCGGACACCACTTCGTGGACGAGTCCGATGTGCAGTACCTCGTAGACGCCGTAGGCCGCCGCCAGGCCGAGGAGCACCACCAGCATACCGCGGAGGACCAAGGCGTGACGGCCGCCCAGTTTCCTGAGACAACGATTGATGAACCCGACCAGCCCGCGTTGCTGTTCTTGGTGCGAGTGCGGCCTGAGGATCATCGCGCACAGAACTGGCGTGAGCGTCAGTGCCACCAGGCCCGAAAGAACGATGGACATGGCCATCGTCAGGCCGAACTGCCGGTAGAACACACCGACGGCCCCGGGCATGAAGGTCACCGGAATGAACACCGAGGTCATCACCAGCGTGATGGCGATGATCGCCCCGCTGATTTCATGCATGACTTCCCTGGTTGCCGCATAGGGGCCAAGGTGCTTGGAGTGCATCTTCTCGTGCACCGCCTCGACCACCACGATGGCGTCATCCACCACCACGCCGATCGCCAGCACCAGCGCGAAAAGCGTGATCAGGTTGATTGACATTCCAAACACTTGCATGAAGAAAAAGGTGCCGATCAGCGAGACGGGTACGGCCAGGGTCGGGATCAGCGT
>JBFWSD010000426.1:0-6169 GCA_050248575.1 Gemmataceae bacterium | reverse complement strand
AGGCCGAGCTGGTGACGGGCACGCGCAGCCCGCTCGACTTCACGAAGATCATGGGCAAGCCAGTCACGCTCGAAGTGGCGCCGCCCGGCGGGCAGGTACGCTACCTCAACGGCCTGGTGCGCAGTTTCCTCGAAGCACGCCAGGACCACGAATTCATCTATTACCGTGCCGAAATCGTGCCGACGTTCTGGCTCTGGACGCTTCAGGTGCAGTCGCGCATCTTCCAGCAGCTGTCCGTAGCGCAGATCCTCGAGCAGGTGCTCGACAAGCTGCGGCCGCACGTGCGGTTCGCCCTGGTGGGGCAATACCGCCCGCGCGCCTACTGCGTGCAATACCGGGAATCAGACTTTGCTTTTGCCAGCCGCCTGATGGAAGAGGAGGGGATTTACTACTTCTTCGAGCACAAGAAGGACAGCCACGTGCTGGTGGTCACGGATTCGCTGACGGGCTGCAAGGATCACGAACCGGGCACCGTCCATTTCGATGACGCGGAAGGCGAGCAACGCCCGGAGTCGCGCATCACGCGCTGGCACAAGCGGCAGACCATTCGTAGCAATCGCTACACGTTGACGGATTATCACTTCGAGATGCCCGAGTACGACTTGAAAGCCAGTGTCACGCTGGGCGAAGACGTGCAGGCCGGGCAGGCAACCCATTCCTTGCAAACGAAGATCACGAACGGTCCGGACCTGGAGCACACCGATTTTCCGGGCGATTTCGCCAAGCGTTACGACGGCATCAATCCGGACGGCGCCGCGCAGATGTCGGAGTTGCAGCATCTCTTCGAGGACAACGAGCGTGCGGCGCGGCTGCGGGCACAGCAACAGGCCGCCCGGGCACTGGTCTGCGAAGGAGAAGGCACCTGCGGCACGTTCTTGCCCGGGCACAAGTTCCGGCTCGACCGGCATTTCTCGGGCAACGGCGAGTATTTGCTGACGTCGGTCGAGCACACGTGTCCGCCTTCTTATGACTTTCAGTCGGGATCTCAGGGCGGGCTGGACTATCGCAATCGCTTCGAGGCGTTGCCCGTGGCGGTGCCCTTCCGGCCCCAATGCCTTACTCCCAGGCCGCAGGTGGTCGGGCCGCAAACCGCCGTGGTGGTCGGCCCGAAGGATGCAGAGATCTTCCTGGACAAGTACGGCCGCGTGAAGGTGCAGTTCCACTGGGGACGGCACGGCCAGAGTGAAGACCAGTGGTCTTGCTGGGTGCGAGTCGCGCAATTGTGGGCGGGCAACAACTGGGGAGCGTTCTTCTGGCCCCGCGTCGGCCACGAGGTCGTCGTGCTGTTCACCGAAGGGGATCCGGATCAGCCCCTCATCGTTGGCAGCGTCTATAACCAGAAGAACTTGCCGCCCGTCCAGCTGCCTGAAGATTCCATGCTGGCCGGGATCAAGTCTTGCATCTTCACGGGCGATCCGAACACGACGTTCAATGCCATCGTCTTTCACGACAATCCGGAGGCCGAGTACGTCCACGTGCACTCCGAAAAGACCGATATGAGCAATTCGATGTGCAACAAGGTCCAGTATGTGCCCAAGAGTAATTACCAGTTCCACGGCAACTTTCCGGGGATGAGCTAGGAGAATACATGCCGATCTACAACTGGGTGGGATTGGGGCTCGGTCTGGCCAGCCGCAAATGGAGCTGGGCCGAGGCGGCCGCCGAGATGTTCACGGGCAGCTTCAACGTGACCATCGGTTCGGGGCTGGAAGCCTATTACGGCGCGCACATGGAGCACGCCTTCGGTTCGCATACCGAACTGAACGTGGCGGGAAACTTCGGCAGTCTGGGCGGATTCCTGACTTCGTACTTGATGGAAGCCAGCCCACTGACCCTGTTCGGCGTGGGCGGGCATTCCGAATGGAACCTGGGGTCCAAGACGGAAGTGGTGTATGGCGGCCCGCTGGTCGAGATCCTGCGCGGGCCGAAGATCACCAAGACCGGCTATACGCCGCTGACCTGGAGCGGCATCTATAGCGAACTGAGCCCGGAATTGCAGGGCTCCTTGCCCGAGGACGTTACCGGCGCGGAAGTGGCCATCGACGACGAGACGACCGTGACGACCATCGCCGTCCTGTCGACGCTGCTGGCCGTGTCGACCGCTGCTTTCGAGCTGGCCATCCGTTTCGCCTACCCGGACTACACGCCCACGGGTTCCTCGAACGATGACGTCGATCCCTTCTCCACGCCCAGCATCCTGGACGACATCGTCTCGCAGCTGTCCGAGACGATCATGGGGGTCATCTACCTGATCGAGCTGGCAGGCACCTACACGCCGCTGGCCACGCAATGCAAGGACACCGCCACCAAGGCCTACGAGAAGGGAACCATGTTCCTGGGATACCTGGCGGTGCCCTACCTGAAGATCGCGGAGTGCTACAACCGGGCCTCCACCGAGACCCAGGACGTGATCCTGGTGGTCGCCATCTCGATTGCCCTGCTCGTGATCGCGGCCATCGTGGTCGCATTCACACTAGCCGTCTCGTGAACCATACTCGAGCTCTTGCGGGAGATTCAGACCTATGGCAGCCAGTGATACGCAGCTCGTGAACGGGCCGTTCCGCATCGACGCCCTGGGCACCGTGACCATCATCGCGCGGGGCACCGGGGCGCTATTCAGCGCTCCCGGCGTCGATAGCGATCTGAGTCTCGATGCCGGCTCGAGCATCGGCATCACCACGGGCCCGGCCACCATTTGCCTCGCCAATGACGAAGATGCCGGCTCGATTGCCATCATAGGGGGCGAACTCGGCACCATCACCCAAGGAGTGGGAGTGCCCGAAGAAGGGCCGACCATCGAAATGACCCCCGAAACCCTCACGCTCTCCGTGGGTGTGACCGGCGTCGGCGCCAGCATTATCATGACCGCCGAGTCCATCACCCTCAAGGTGGGCACCGTCTCCCTCACCCTGACGGCCGAAGGCATCCTGGAAACCGTCGACGAGGTCACGCGCGAAGCCACCGTCGAAGGGCACAACCTCACCGCCGCCGAGACCGAGCTCAACGTGGGCGTGTCGGGCATCACCAGCGAGGTCCCCACCAAGGAAGATGAAACCGAAGGGGCCGCCGTGATCAGCGAGACCATCGGCACCCACGTTACCGAGGCCACCAAGACCGAAGACGCCGGCATCTTGATGACCGAATAAGGAGCGCGCCATGGCCGATCCCGCCAAGCTGCCCAACCTCTGGAAGAACCTGGATCATTTCCAGTCGGTCATCAACAAGGTGCACGAATCCTTGAGCAACCCGGAGCAGAAGCGCGCCCTCGGCGAACTGCTGGGCAAGCTGCAGGAAGCACGGACCGAGGCCGAAAAGGTCGTGCCCGATCTCGTCAACGGCTTGCAGCAGAAGAATGAAGCGCTCAAGTCGTGGGCCGAAGAATTCCTGGGCAAGATCGCCGAGAAGCAACGCGAGCTCGAGGGGCTCAAGGCGGCGGCCAAGCAGAAGCCGCCGCGCACCACCCCCAGGCCAGCCGGCCCGGTTCGGCGCACCGAAGACATTCCGGTCGAGGCCGTGCCCGGTGAAGCCTTGCGGGATGAGATCCTGCAACAGCTCAGCGGGGCAGCACAGCCCGCCGCCAGCACAGGCAAGGACCGAGAAATCTGGGAAGACCTGAGTATCCTGGACCGAAAGAAAGTAGACGTCGCGCCGGACAAGGGCCCCTTTCGCAGCGCAGACCACGCCATCTCTCACCAAGACATCGAACAGCTGGCACGCAGGTTCCTCAAGGAACTCGACACGCGACAGCAATCCGGTGACTGGACGAACTGGTAGGACCGGGAGTAGAGCATGAGCCATCACGGGTCACGATTCCACGCACGCACGGCCGCAGAGGTGGGCTCGTGCTTCAAGAGCACAGAGCTTGCCCGTTGCCTGCTCGAACAGAACGAACAGAGTCCGCCCCTGGCCTACTTCGAACTGCTCCTCGACCGTGGCATGTGGGCCGATGCCGTCGACTTTCTGGCCCATGGCTTGTCGGCACGCGATTCTGTCTGGTGGGGCTGTCTCTGCATCCGCCATGTCCGGCTAGCGCGGCTCGATGAGCAGGAGTCGGCGGCCCTTTTCCGTGCCGGCAGCTGGGTCGTGCAGGGCACCGCCGCGGCGCGCGAGCTGGTGAAGTCAGCCGCGGCCGAGGTGCACGACCAGTCCAGCCCGGTGCGACTTGTGGCCCTGGCCGCCGCGGCTGGAAACGGCGAATCTTCCCGGACAGCCCACAATATTGCCGCGGCCATCAAGATGCTGGCGGGCAGCGAGGCAGTCCTGGGAGAACTGCTGGTGATCGGCCTCGCCATCGCTGAAGGGAAACATTCCTGGGAGACTCATTCATAGCGCAGCGCGTCGATCGGATCGAGCCGGCTGGCCCGCAGCGCCGGGTAGTAGCCGAAGAACAGGCCGACGCCGGCGGAAAAGAACATGGCCAAGAGGGCAGCCGGAAACGAGATCACGATGGGCCACTTGGCCCCTTGCGTGAGCGAATTGATCAGCATGGTCAGCCCGACCGATGCCAGCGTGCCCAGCGTCAGCCCCACGATCCCGCCGATCATCGACAGCACCATCGCTTCCACGAGGAACTGACGCAGGATGTCGCGGCCCTTGGCGCCGACCGCCATGCGGATGCCGATCTCGCGCGTGCGCTCGGTCACGGAGACCAGCATGATGTTCATGATGCCCACGCCGCCTACCAGCAGCGAGATGCCGGCGATGGCGGCCAGCATCAACGTCATGGTGCCGGTGACGATGCCCAGGATGTTGGCGATCTCGGTCGTGTTTTGCACCCGGAAGTCGGGCTGCTCCCCCGGATGAACGTCATGCCGCTCGAGCAAGAGATGATGGATCTGCGTCTCGGCCTCCGACATCTGCGTGGGCGAGCGGGCCGATGCCAGGATGCCGTTCACGCTGTCGAAGCTCGAGCCCTGCAACCGCTTCTTCACCGTCGAGTGCGGGATGAACACCACATCGTCCTGGTCGTCGCCGACCAGGTTGGCCCCCTTGGTCTCGAGCACGCCGATGACCCGGAAGGGGATGTTCTTGATGCGGATCGTGGCATCGAGGGGGTTGGTGGTCTGGAACAGCTTGGCCACGATGGTGTGGCCGATCACGCAAACCTTGGCGGCGGCGGTGATGTCGCGTTCGGTGAAGAAGCTGCCCGTTTGCAGCTGCCAGTTGCGCACCACGAGGTAATCCGGGCCGACGCCCAGCATCTCGCGCGGCTTCCAGTTGGTGTTGCCATAGATCATCTGGCCGGACGTGAAGACCAGCGGCGAGGCCGCCAGCACGGCCGGGCATTCCTTGACGATGGCCCGACAGTCGTCGGCGGTCAGGGTGTTGACCGAAGCCTCGCGGACCGCGCGGTTGCGCATCGCGCTGGGGAAGACGACCACGACGTTGGTGCCGAGCCCTTGCAGCTGTCCTTGCACGAGTGCGCCGGCACTCTGCCCGATCGACACCATCGTGGTCACGGCGGCGATGCCGATGACCACGCCCAGCACGGTCAGGCTGGCACGCATCTTGTTCTTGCGCAGGGCTCGCAGGGCGATCCGCAGCGTCAGCAGCACGTTCATTTCGGTACTCAGGGACCTTTGTTCTTGATGCCCGTCACCAGCTTCTGATCTTCCTTGAGGCTGCCCGACACGACTTCGGTGTAGTCGCTATCGCTCAGGCCGGTGAAGACCTCGATGGCGCGCAGGAAGTTGCCCTCCTTGATCCACACGTGACGGCGATGCCTGGCTCGGCGCAGCTCGGCCTTCTTGTCCGCGGAACGCTGGGACTGGGCTTGTTCCTGGGCCTCCTCGTCGTCGACTTGCAGGTTGCCCTCGAGGATGTGGCGGTCGTCGGGATGCACTTCATGGGGCTGCGGATAAAAGCGCAGCGCCGCGTTCGGAATGCGCAGCACGTTCTTGGCCTCGCCGACATGAAACGAGATGCTGGCGGTCATGCCGGGCAACAACTTCAGACTCTCGTTGGGCGCCGACACCACCACCGGATAGGTCACCACGTTCTGCGTGGTCGTCGAGTTCCTGCGGATCTGGAAGATGGTGCCGTGAAAGAGATCGTCGGGGTAGGCGTCCACGGTGAAACGGACGGGCCGCCCTTCCTGCTGGGCGGCCGTGACCAGCCCGATGTCGGCCTCGTCCACCGAAGCGAATACGTGCATTTCCTTGCGCATGTC
>JBFWSD010000425.1:0-6170 GCA_050248575.1 Gemmataceae bacterium | reverse complement strand
CGCGACATCTGCCAGACCGGCGGCATGCTCGACTGGAACCCTTCCTGGCTCAAGCTGGGCATGGACGGGCTGGGCGTCTTTGTCGACGGCCCATGGGAAGTGCGCAAGGCCGTCCGTCAGATGGTCAAGGACACGGCCGACATGATCAAGATGTACATCACCGGCGAAGGGCTGCTCCTCGAATGCCAGCAGACCGAGGTCACCTGCACCCAGGAAGAGATCGACGCCATGGTCGACGAGGCCCATCGCCGCAATCGCCTGTGCAGCGTGCATGCCCGCGACTCCGTGAGCTGCAAGATGGCCGCCCGCGCCAAGGTCGATCTGATCGACCACGCCACCTTCATCGACGACGAGACGCTCGATCTGATCGCCGCCAACGGCAATTTCGTCGCCCCCGGGCTGGACTACATCGTCAGCACCATGGAATATGCGAAGGAAGGCGGCTTCAAATGGCTCGGCTCTTACGACGACTTCCGCGAAAAGACCCATTACGATGAGGAGCTGGAAGCCGCCATCGAGAACATTCAGAAGGCCAAGAAGCGTGGCATCAAGATCCTGATTGGCTCCGACTTTGGCTTTTACTGGTGCCCGCACGGCACCTACGGCCGCGAGTTCACGCACCTGGTCAAGCTGGCGGGCTACCAGCCCATCGAGGCGATCCATGCTGCGACCATGCTGGGAGCCCAGGCCATGCGCATGCAAGACAAGATCGGCTCCCTGGAAGCGGGCAAGCTGGCCGATCTCGTCGTCGTCGACGGCGATCCGCTCGAAGACATCTCCCTGCTGGAAAAGCGCGACAGCATCACCCATGTCATGAAGGGGGGCGAGTTCTTCCGTCGGCCCGCGGAGGAACTGGTTCCCAGTTATAGCTAGGCCATTCGCTAGCCAGTCAACATGCGGGTGCAGCAAAGGGGAAGACGCATTTTCTGAGGGGGCTTTGACACGCCCGATTTCCACATAGACAATCGGGTGGCGAATGGCGGCCCGCCTTTGTGCGCGGGGCGGGCTGCTGCTAACTGTAAGGAAGCCCCCCTCTTTACTCTCGGAGCCGGACCATGGCCACACTGCTGCGAACGTTACTCGGGCTCGTCATCGTGCTGGCTGGAAACGCCGCGGCGCGGGCAGAAGACTGGCCGCAGTTCAAGTTCGACACGCGCCATTCGGGCAACGTCCCCGCACGCGAACTGACCACGCCGCTCGGCCTGGTCGGCGCCGTGCCCATGAGCGACGCGCTCCTTGCCTCGCCCATCGTGGTCGCGGGCCGCATCTATGTCGTCGACGCCTCGGGCATGGCCGCCTGCATCGACGCCAAGACACTGGAAGTGATCTGGCAGGTGCCCGGCAAGGGCGGCGCACGCAACTGCAACAACGTTTCCGCGCCCGCTTTCGCCAAGGACCGCATTCACTTCGGCACGACCGGGGGCACCTACTATGTCCTCGATGCGAAGAATGGCAACCTCCTCAAGGAAATCGCCACGGGCGACCCGATCTTCAGCACGCCCGTGGTCGGCGAGAACCGGGTTTACTTCTGCACGCTGGGGGCCCGCTGCTACGCGGTGGACTTCGACGGCAACATCGCCTGGACCTGGGACTTCGTGAAGGAAGTATTGAAGTTCCCGGGCAACCGCTGGAGCGGCGCGGAATGGCTGGCCCACAAGAAGGGCCGCGTCACCTGGCGCGATCACTTCGTCTGCGCGCGCGACCTGGCCCTCTTCCAGAAGACGCTGGTCATCCCCGCCGGGGGCCGCGTCGTTTTCCTCGACGATGCCGGCGACCGCCCCGACTTGAAAGCCGTCGGCGTGATCCCCAGCTTCAATGGTTCGGAATACCCGGCCGCCTTCGGGCTCAGCCTCGGCGAGGCGGGCGAAGCCTATGTGCAATGGCATCGCCGCGACAACGCCGGCCGCGTCGAGATCCTCAAACTCGACGGCGACAAGATCAAGGCCGACTTCGTCAAGGGCACGCAGACGTCCATCAACACGCCCGGGCTGCTCAGCTTCTGCTCCGTCAGCACGCGCGGGCAAGACGTCTATCGCTGCCGACCCGAAGAAGGCTTCGGCTTCTGCAAGCACGTGCCGGGCGAGGAAAAGCCGCAACACCTCGGCGGCTTTCCGTCGATCGCTCCCCCTGTGCTCACGAAGGATGCCGGCGTGTTTGGCGGGCTCGATGGCTGCCTGCACGTCGTCGCTCTCGACGGCAAGAAGGCCTGGTCCTTCAAGACGGCGTTTGGCAAGCCGATCACGGCGGCGGCCGCCGTCTGTGATGGCCGCGTCTACTTCGGTTGCGAGGATGGCTATCTCTATGTCCTTGGACCGGACGGCAAGGCTGAGTTGCCCACGAAGCCGCTGGATCTCGAGAAGATCCGCAGCCCGCTCACGGGCAAGCTGGCCGATGCGAAGTATGACTGGTTCACCAACTACGGCAACCAGGGGCACACCAACGCCAACGATCAAGGGCTGACCTTGCCCCTCAAGATCTCGTGGGTGATGCGTTGCGAAGGGACGGTGAAGCATCTGCCCGTGTGCGGCGGGGGCCGCATGTATACCCACACCGCGGAAGGGCAGATCTTCGCGGTCGAGCAAGAAACCGGCCGACTCCTCTGGCGCCGCTACTTCCCCGGCGTCTATCTCTCCTTCACCTCGCCTCTCTATCACGATGGGAAACTGCTCGTGCCCCAGGCCGGGCTGAAGTCGTCGAGCCTGCGCTGCTTCGACGCCGCCACCGGCAAGCTCCTCTGGGAAAAGCCGTTCACGGGCTCGCCAAGCTGGAGCCGGCAGCAGCCCCCCGTGGTCTTCAAGAACCTGGCGATCTATGCTTCCGGTTCGGGCCGCTACGCGCCGCAAGGGAGCGAGAAGCCCTACACCATGTTCGGCACGCCCGTCCCCGCTGCCGATGGCGGCGAGATCATGGCCTGGGCTTACACCCACAACAATCCGTACTACCCCAAGGACAACAAGCCCCTGGTCTGGGCCTGGGACCTCGACACCGGCAAGGAAGTCTGGCACAAGGACTTCTCCAAGTTCGGCACGGGCGGCAACGATTGCGGCGTCTGCGAGATGGACGGCACGCTCTACTATTCCACCTACTTTGGCTACAACGCCGCCGAACGCAAACGGCGCGGGCTGCCCGCCGAGGTCAACGGCCTCACCTGTGCCCTCGATCCCCTCACGGGCAAGGTCCAGTGGCAGACCACCAAGCATTACGTGACCGCCGGTTGCACCATCTCGGCCAAGAACGGCCGGCTCTACCTCGGCGGCTACAACCCCGCGCACGATCAGACCAAGGATCGCCACGTCTGGTGTCTCGATGCCCAGGATGGCTCGCTGATCTGGGCATCGGATCCGGTCCGGTCGGCAGTGAACGTCATCACGGTGGGGGACAAGTTCATCTTCTCGAACGCCATCCGCGGGGATGGCCACGTCTTCGATCTGAAGACGGGCAAGATCGTGTCGCGCTTCAACAACAGCTACAACTGCACGCGTTTCACGTGCAGCGGGCAATACCTGATGGGCGCGAACATGGATATCGTTGACCTGTCGGATGAGAACAAGCTGCTGTCGAGCGGCCCGGCGATCGATTCGCGCGAGTGTCTGGGGGCCGTCATCTCCAACGGCCGGCTCTTCTACATCTCGCAGGCGAGCGGCCTGCAAGTCAGTCAGCTCTTCGGTGCCGAGGCGCGCACGTTCAAGACGCCCTGGGAAAAGTAGCACCGGGGTGAGGGCAAGGGGGCGCCGCTACGAACAGCGCAACCGTCATTTCAGTAACGAGTTACAGAAGGGCCCGTTTTGCTGTCCGGCGGGGATTTGGTATTGGCATTCACTGTATAGTATAGTGGAGCGCATCGAAAACCTGTCGGCCAACGGTGATTACGATGGAAGCGGACCAGCCCTTCGTCGAACCAACCCTGAATGGCCAGGATGACCATCAACTCACGGGACATGTCGAGCCCGAAGATCTGGCGCGACAGCAAACTGCCCTGGAATCGCGCCTGCGCTCGCTCCTCGACGAACTCGAAGAATTGAGCAATCGCGAACACAGCTTGCTGGCCGAGCTGGCCGGTACGCCGATCGCCGCCGGGGATCCCGAACTCCGCCACGAGCGCGATCAGGCTCTGACGCAGGTAGCCGAGCTGCGTGCCCGCCTCGAGGAACTCGAGGGCACTTACTCTCAGTCTGCACGCGAATGGGAAGAGCAAGAACGCGATCTGATCAATCAGCGCCGGGAGTTGAAGGAAGACTCCAAACGGGTGGTCAAGCACGCGCAGCAGATCTTTGGCCGCGAGCTCGAGCTGCAAGCCAAGATCGACAAGGCCAGGCAGCAACTCAGCTTCGAGGAAGAAAAACTGCGCAGCCTGGAGGAACGCATCGCCGAGAAACGCGCCCTTCTCGAACAGCGGCAGGCCGAGCTCGAAGCGCACATGGAGAAGTTGCGGCAGCGCGAGCATGAACTGCAGAACGAGAAAGAGAAGCTCTCCTCGGAACGGTTGCGGCTGGCCCGGCTGCGCGATTCGGTCGACGGGCTCACCGGTCTTTATCTTCGCAACGTCTTCCTGGTGCTGGCCGAGGAACAGTTCAAGCTGGCGCGGCGGAACAAGCGCCCCTTTGTCCTCTTCTTCATCGACCTCGACGATCTGAAACGGATCAACGACACCTTCGGCCACGCCGAAGGAGACCGGGCCATCAGCGCCACGGTCAAGATCTTCAAGAAGACCTTCCGCGAATCGGACATCATTGCCCGCCTGGGGGGCGATGAGTTCGTCGTGATGGCGGTGGAAGCGTCCAGCGAGCAGGTCGGCACGCTCCTGGGCCGGCTCTATGCCAACCTCGCCGAGTACAACGGCCGCCGCTTGCACGCCTTCGAGCTGTCGTTCTCCGTGGGCCATGCCAATTACGCCGCGGTGGAGCCGCCGCCGCCCGACTCGACGCTCGACAACCTGATCGCGGCCGCCGACCGCAAGATGTACGAGCACAAGCGGAGCAAGCAACGAGCCCGCCGCCATCCGCAAATGCGTCAGCCCAAGGAGACGGTGCGGCTGCGGCCCCTGCCCACCCCTCCCCCCTTCCCCAAACTGAGCTGATTGGCTTCAAGCCTGGCCTAGCCGCTTGCTCACGAGCAATTGATTCACACCTGCGCGATCGCGCTCCTCGGGCAGCCGGGATGCCTGGTATTCACTCTCCAGGCGTGCTTCCAGCCTGCTCAGCTCGGCATCGTGAAAGGTCCAGTCCAGGTTCGGGTCGGCAATCTTCTCGGCCCGCTTGGCCGCGATCAGCTCCTGGATGAAGCCAAGCCGATAATCCTCCTCGAGGCGGGGCAAGTGGGCCTCCACCTCGCCCGTGCGCAACAGGTGGATGCCGGTCAGCAGCACACGATAGGCATAGAGGAGCGATTTCACGCGCCGCGGCTGTTCGCGCTCCAGCATGCGCCGCTGGGTGGCAAAGAAACCGCGGTAGTGGTGATAGTGGTGCCGCGTGATGCAACGCTGCGCCAGGGGCCGCAGCTCGGCAAGAAACTCTGCCCCGATCACCACCAGTGGCGAGAAGATCTGTTCCAGCACGTAACCGTTGTTGCGCACCAGCAAACGGAAGTACTTGCCGAGATCGTGACTGACCAGGTCGACCTCGGTGCCGTGCAGGTCGAACTGGCGTTCGCTGGTCTCGCCGGGCAGCGACAGCCCGACGACGTCCTCGAGCGCGAGCTGGTGGCAGCCGCGCAGATCCACGTCGCTGTCGGGCGAAGGAAAACCGTATAGATGCGCCCCGCTCACGGTCACGAAGCACGGCGCATAATCCAGCCGCTCGACCAGCTTGGCGAGCGCGGGCAGATTCAGTTCAAGCATCGGCCATCCTCCTGCGTGCCCAGATCAAGAACGCGTCGACGCGACGATAGTCGGGCTGCTCGGGCAGCGTCGTGCGGGCAAAAGCCTCCTGAAAACGGCGTTCGAGCTCGAGAGCCCGATCGCGGGCCTGGTCGAACGACCACGCGCCCGACTTGATCGCCAGCAACTCGTCACGTTGCTGGCCGACGTCGATGCGGATCTGGCCCGTTTCGAGCGCCTCGATCCCCGAATAGAGCAGCCGGACCAGGTGCATGGCGTGCTTGGGGCGATAGCTGCCCGCGCGGGCATGGGCGTTGGCCATGCGGCGAAACTGGCTGAGCACGTAGCCCGAATA
>JBFWSD010000424.1:0-6197 GCA_050248575.1 Gemmataceae bacterium | reverse complement strand
GCAATGGATAGGCGGCCAGCTGGGTGGCCGATTGCGTGAAGAGCAGGTTGGCGCCCAGAGCGAGGTTGCCCGGAACATCATTTCCATCCATGGGGAAGCGGGCCAGGATGCTGCCCCGCGCTAGATCCAGCACGCAGATCTCGGGCTTGCCCGAGCGAACACCCGCGCGGAGGGGCAGATAGTAACGTTCTCCAGCCGCCACGCCCACACCGCTGGTCACGCCCGCTTTGGCGTGCCAGGCCAGTGTGCCGTCCGTCCGCTGCAACGCGCGGCAGCCTTCTGTTCCTATCACCACGACCTTGGACCCCGGAAGGCCCACGAGGTAAAGGCCATCGTGGCGCGGTGCTTCCCAGCGTTGCTGGCCCGTTCGCAAATCGAGGCAATAGACGGAAGTGCCGTCGGGGGGCATGAAGTAGACCTTGCCGTCGTGAACGAGCGGCGGGGTCAGGCTCATCGTTTGTTGCCCGACGTCGGCCTGGCGATACCGGAAAGTCCAGAGCACTTCGTGCGTTTTCTCAGCGACGGCGACCAGCAGCCCGAGGTGAGTGGGGCAGACGACGATGCCGTCGCCGCGGGCCAGGAAGACCGCCCGCGTGTGGCGGATCGGATCGTGTTCCAGCCCGACGCGGGTCGCGGCAATCTGCTCGGTCCAGAGCACCAGGGGAACGAATTCGTTGTTGCCGGGCCGATCCAGACAAGAGAGGAAGAGTGCTTGTTTCTTTTCAGAAAGCACGAAGAGCAGGCCATCCTCGCCTGGCAACGGAGATCCCAGGAAAAAGTGCCCCGCAACCTGGCTGTTCTTATCGATCATGTTCCCGCCAAGAATCCAGTCGAGCTTGCCCGTGCTGAGGTCGATGGCGGAGAGCGAATTGCTGGTCACCATGTCTTTGAAGCGCTTGTTGACGGCAGCGATCCGGTTGGCCGGAGGATAAACCGGTAACTCGTTCAGCAAGTATGCGAACCGCTTGTCCACGCTGAGCGCGCCGTATTGAGTGTTTTGCCGGAAAGGATCGAGCGTCTTGGCCTGGGCGTGGGCATCCAGCCAGTTCTTGAGTTCCAGGTAGGTGCCGGGGTTGATGGACCAGCAACGACCTGCGTCGGTGTACGATTCCCAGAACAGTTCGCCGCGGTCGGTCTCGCAAGCGACAACCCCTTCGTGATTGCGAAAGACAACCAGCCCGGCTGTCGTGCGGGGCAGGAAATAGGGCGGGATAGCCTGATCCATCTTCGCACGCGACAGGACATTTTGCACATAATGGAACCGCTCGTCGTCGGGCCGCTCCTTCGTGGGCAACAGCGAAACACTCCAGGCGGCCTTGATGGCCGGGCGGTCCACCTTTCGGGCATCTTCCGGCTCCGGGCCGGGTTCGGGCACGATGACCGCCAGCGTGGTGAGATCGGGAACAGCGAGATTGTCTCCCGAATTCTCGGAGCTTCGCCAGCCGAGGGCTGCCGAGGCAGCGGCCACCAACGCCAGCACGGCCATCATCACAGCGCAGATCTTCTTGATGTTGCCCAGCACCATCGACTTAATGATGCCGTCGGCCAGCGTGCTGATGCGAGGCGAGGCCGCGGCCGGCAGCCCGCGTGTTGCTTCGACGAGCGGGGCTGGCGGCATGGCACCGGAGCTTTGTTCGAGGCAAATTGTCAGCGCGGCCAGCGAGAGCAGGTAGCCCCGGCGCACCAGCTTCTCGCGCAAGACCTCCCGGCCGCGGGCAAGCCGCCCCTTCACGCTACCCACGGGCCAGCGCAGCTCGGCCGCCGCCTGTTCGTGCGTCTTGCCCTCCAGATAACAGAGCACCAAGGGGAGCCGATAGCGTTCGGGCAGCTTGCTGAGTTCGAGATCGAGGTCGTCGCTGCCCGGCAGCATCGTTTCCGGCCCCGCCGGTTCGTTCTCGAGGGGCCGCAAACGCGCACGCTGGCTGACGCCGCGCACCTTGAGTGCCGTGTTCACCGCGACCGTGTAGAGCCAGTTGCCCAGGGGGCGGCCGCGCTCGAGCGAGTCGGCCTTGCGCACCAGGATCAGGAAGGTGGTCTGGAAGGCGTCTTCGCAGTCGTGCACATCGGCAAGCACGCGGCGACAGGCAGCCCACACCAGCGGACCATGCCGCTCGACCAGCCCGGCAAAAGCCGATTCTTCGCGTCGCGACGCAAAGCGGTCGAGCAGGTCGTCGTCATGAATCTGCTTCGGCCCGAGCAGGCTGCGCAGTTGCTTCACGAGGCTGGTTGCATTCCGGCTGCTCATGAGAAATCTCCTACTCAGTGCTCCCTCTCAATACACCCGCGCGGCGGGCTGGGAGATACAGAAATCCGAGATTCTCTACCAGAAGCCGAGCCGGGTACGGGCCGACACCGAGCCGCACATCAATCACTTTCGATACAGACGGAACTTTCGAGCTTTCCTCACAGGCAATCTGGGCAGTCTGGACGCGAGCTTGCCGTCAGGCAGCGTTATACTCAGGGCGGTTCGAGCCGTACCTCGCGCCGGTTCGATCCCGGAACGGAACAGGAGAGGAGAGCCCATGCGCGTCTGCCAGTTCTTGCAGGAACATCACGTTCCCTTTGAACGGATCTTGCATCCGCCCGCTTTCAGTGCCCAGAAACGGGCCAAGGTGCTGCATGTGCGCGGCCGCGAGGTCGCCAAGACCGTGCTGCTGGCCGGGCCGGAGGATTACATTCTGGCCGTGCTGCCCGCCACGCATCAGGTGGATACGGCGGCTTTGTCGGAGGCACTGGGCGGCCCGGTTCGCCTGGCTTCCGATACGGAGATTGCCGACGTGTTCCGCGATTGCGAATGGGGCGTGGTGGCTCCGTTCGGCTCGCTCTATGGCCTGCCCACGGTGATCGATGAGACGCTCGACCCCGAGGCCATGCTGGTCTTCGAAGGGGCCTTGCACGTGGAGGCGATCCGCATGCGCTGCGCCGATTTCGAAAGGCTGGAACGGCCCGTGCGGCTGCGCTTCGGCAAGCCCGCTGCGACGGCGCACGCCGAATAACTTGCCCGCAACGCAGCGTGCCCATCCTGGCGTCAACCGGCGAGCCAGGATGGGCATGCTGGTTACTTGGCTTCTTTGAGCCAGGCTTCGTTGAAGGCGGCCGCGGTCAACCTCGAGCCCACAAGATAGATGGTACCGTCGTCGGCCTGGGCCACCGACATGTAGCCCCCCACGCTCGGCACCTTGCGGACGTGGGGCCACGTCTTGCCATCATCCAGAGACAGGGCCGCAAACGTGCCGCCCCCTACCAGCTTCTTCTTGCTGTCCGGGCTGCATAGCAGCAGGGCGCCGCTTTGCAAACGGAGGGCCGCACTTTTCTGCCCGGTACCCAAGCCAGGGAATGGAGTCTCGACTTCTTTCCAGGTCGCGCCCAGGTCATTGCTGTGCATGGCGGGCAATGGATTCGGACCGCGCAGGAATGCCAGCAGCGAGCCGTCACTCAGCAATGCGATGGCAGGATGGATCACGTAGCGGCCCGCCGTGGCCCGCATGTCCCCCTTGGCGACTGTCCAGGTCTTGCCGTTGTCGCGGCTGACGATGAGTCGCTCGTCCTTGTGCCCGTCGCCGTCGCAGGCGAGCACGATGGCCCCGTCCTTCGTCTTCACGGCCGAGCAGGGCTGACTCAGATGATCCTCCGCATGCCGCGGCACCATGATGGCGGGCTGCGACCAGGTCGCGCCGCTATCGTCCGAGTAGCGGACAATGTCGGTGGCGTCATCCCAGCCGCGCAACGACTGGGTGCAGAAATGATAGATCCGCTTGCCGTCGCGGAAGAGCACGGGTGCGTGATCGTTGACGTCGGGCACATCGAAGAAGAGCGTGGCGGGCTCCCATTTGTCCGCGCCCGCCCGCAGGCGGCTGGCGGCCTGGGCCAGTTCGCGGCCCGACTCGCTGATCGTCGTGTACCAGCACGCCAGAATGTCTCCATTGGGGCAGGCGCACACGCCGGTGTAGTGATTGTGGGCAGAAAAGATCGGGCCAAAGCTGTCCTTCGCGATGCTCGGCCCTTGCTTGCCCTTCGAGAAATCGACGAGGTAGGGTTTGGCTGGGTCGCGCTTGCCGCTGACCGCTTCTTGCTTCACGTCCTGCTGGTGCAAGGGCAACTCCGCGGCAGGCAACGGCTTCGTGGCAGGCAATGGCCCCAATGCCACGCGGAAGCCGGTGCAACGATTGGCATCGATGGGCAGATGCCCCGAGCGATTGGCCGACCGCGCCATGCGCGAACCGTCTTTCTGCCACGACGGCGTGAGATAGCTCCAGCCCCGTACGACGCGAGCATAGCCCGTTTCACGGCCGACCGGATCGAGCTGTTCGCCCGCCTGGTACGGGCCATACCAGTCGAGACACCACTCGGCGATGTTGCCGTGCATGTCGTGCAGCCCCCAGGCGTTGGGCTTGTAGCTGCCCACCTTCACCGGTTTCTTGAGCGGCTTGTTGTCGGCGCCGAGGCCAAGATTGGCCTCGGTGGTCTGGATGGTGTCGCCCGTGTGGTAAGGCTTGCGCGTCCCGGCCCGGCAGGCGTATTCCCATTCCGCTTCGGTCGGCAGCCGGTAGGGCAACTCCTCCTTCTTGGCCAGCCACGCGCAGAAGTCGACCGCTTCCTGCCAGGTGACGAAGGCCACGGGGTCGTTGTCCCCGTCGGAAATGCCTTGCTTGCCGCGCCATTCTTTGTGCTTGGGATCGAATTGCTCGTACTGGGCGTTGGTGACCTCGTAGATGCCGAGATAGAAGGCCTTGCTGATCTTGACCGGATGGGCCGGTGCCTCATCGTAATCACGCACCTGCCAGTCTTCTTTGTTGCGGGGCGGCTCCTTGCCCGTGCCCATCACGAAGCTGCCCGGCTCGATGCGGGCGAACTCCATGCCCATCGAGTTGGTGAACTTGCCTGTGAAGGGAAAGTCGGCCCCCTTCGAGGTGACGAGGCCAAGCGATGCAAACAGCAGGACAGCGCCGAGTAGCATGATGCGTTTCATGGTTTCTCCCCGCGATGAATGCCTTCGAGGAGAGTCTACCTTCGTTGTCGCCCGACCGCAAACACCCCTCGCGGCTTACCGGAAAGCGGGCATCACCTCGCGGGCAAACCTCTCCTGCGTCTTGATGACTTTCCAGTGCTCGAGGCCGCCGAAGTTGGCGATGATGGCCAGTTCGGTGATCGGCGCCTGGCCTTGCAGCGTGCGAATCTGGGCGGCCACCTGCTCGGGCGTGCCCACGAAGGCGATCTCCTGATTCAGGATGTCTTCGTAGCTGACCCTGGCGAGCGCTTCGAGGGCGCCGCTCGCATAGAAGTTGTAGCCCTTGGCACACAGCTCTTCCTTCGCGGGCAGCCCGCGCGTGGCGCTGGCGTTGCACGCCAGGAACGAAAGCAGCGACTTCTTCACTTCACCTTCGATGCTGGCCGCATCGTCTCCCAGGTAGACGGGCCGGATATAGACAATGTGGGGCTGATGGCCCGCGGCGCGGCACGCCTTGGTGTAGGCCTCGATACTCGGCTCCATCACCTTGAAGGGCAAGAGAGGCGGCAAGAACATCCCCCAGCCCCGCGCGCCCGCCAGCTCATACGTCATCAGGCTGGTGCCGCCCGTGAAGAGGGGCGGGTGCGGCTTTTGCAAGGGCTTCGGCACCACGCTGACGTTCTTGACGTTGAAATACTTGCCGGCGAAGTCGAAGTGGTCCTGGGTCCAGGCGCGGAGGAGGATGTCGACGGCCTCGTCGAAGCGGCCCCGGCTCTCGGCCAGGTCGACGTCGCTGGCCGGGAAGAGCCAGGCATGACCGCGGCCCAGGCCGGTTTCCAGCCGGCCGCCGCACAGGATATCGGCGGCAGCGATCTCGCCTGCCAGCCGCATCGGGTTACACAAGGGGAGCGTATGTAACGCGACCCGGAAGCGCATCTTCTTGGTTCGCTGTGCCGCCGCCGTGATCATGGCCAGCGGGTTGGCCGAGATCGAGAACTCCGGGAAGAAGTGGTGGTCGATGATGGAGTAGACGTCGAAGCCGGCCCGGTCGGCGTGCTCCATCTGTTCGAGGATCTCGCGATAGAGCTCGGGATGCGATTTGCCCGTCGGGGCTTGCAACTCGGCATACAGGCCAAACTTCAAGGTCATGCGGCATCTCCCGGATGAAAGTTGGGCTGACTCTTCCACAATCCCCCGCGCGTCGCGTCCCTCTGATGAGCGCGGTCATAGGCCGAACGGAACAAGGGTA
>JBFWSD010000423.1:0-6213 GCA_050248575.1 Gemmataceae bacterium | reverse complement strand
CTCGGCGACCATGCGGGCATCGCGCTGTAATCGCTGAAAGCGCAGCTCCAGCAGGGCGCGGTCGCTACGGCCCAGCTGGTTGAAGCCCGGGAAACGCAGCCAGTTCTCCAGGCGTGCCAGCGCTTCGAGCAGAAAACTCAACTGCCGGGCCACGCGGTTCCCGGCTGGGCTGAGCCGCGGATCACGCACCGGCCCGGGCACGCCCTCCGCCTCGGCCAGGCTCTCACGCGGCTTGTCGAGAATGGCCTGCTCCTGTTCGGGCGTGGCTCCGCGCAAGAGCGTTACCACGCTTTCGACTTCTTCGGCCGTCAACGCCTCACGCCGCGCCGTTGTCAACACCGCGGCCTGGTTGCCGGCCGGCAACCGCACCAACTGTCGCGCGAGACTCGGCGCCAGCAGCCCCAGGCGCAGTTCCTCTTTGGCCTCGATACAGAGCCGCTCCAGCATCGCCAGGCGACGATTGACCCAGCTCTTGTGCTTGCCCAGGAGTTCGGATATAGCCATTCGGCCTACTAGCCGCGCAATCGGCGGCTATTTTGAGGATCGTGCCTATGTTGGTTGGTCTCATGGGGGTGTCGGCGTCGATCGTGGTCAAGGAACTGCGCCAGGCGTTCGCGGGCCGCTGGGTCGTGGGCGCGCTGCTGTCGTTCTTGACCCTGCAAGTCGTCATCCTCGGCGCGTACCTGATGCTGACCGAGCAAGCCTTCGAGGACGGCACCGTCTCCATGAACGCGGGCCGCCACATGTTCAGCGTCTTGCAAGCCATCCTGCTCAGCACCTGCATGCTGCTGGCACCGGCCTACGCCGGCTTGCGGCTGGGGGCCGAACGCAACGACGCCAATGTCGACTTGCTGTTCATCTCCACGCTCACGCCCCGCGCCATTTCGGCCAGCGGCACAATATCACTCGGTCTTTCGCGCAGAGCTGGCAAGTGAATCTGGAACACGTTCAGGCGATAGAGAAGGTCATGGCGAAAGTCACCCGCCAACACCTTGTGTAGCCGACAGGATTCGCACATCGATTCGCTCGGACTTGTTGCTACCCACCGGCAGCACTTCATTCTGTTCAAGGACGCGCAGCAACTTGACCTGGACGGGTAACGGGATGTCGGCGAGCTCATCGATAAGGACTGTGCCACCTTCGGCCAATTGCAGAAGGCCGGGACGGTTTTCCTCGGCGCCTGTGAACGCTCCGCGCGAATGCCCGAACAATTCGCTTTCCACCAGGTTGGGATTCAACGAAGCAATGTGAATGGGCAGGAATGGCCCGTCTCGACGCGGGCTGTGACGGTGGATAGCACGCGCCACCATTTCCTTGCCCGAACCAGATTCCCCGGTAATCAGGACACAGGTGTCATCGCGGGAGGCTACCAGTGCAATGCGTTTGAAAACCGTTTGCATAGGCAATGACTGCCCGACAATCTGGTCGGGGACCGGTGGGAGGAGCGGAGTTTCCTTGGGTTTCAGCTTGAGTGCCGTTTCGCAATCGGCGCGAGCTCTGGCGAAGTCCTGCTTTTCCAGCCAGATGGCGGCGCGGTAGAGGTACCAGGTGGCCATGCGCGGGTTGAGCTGGAGGGCACGATTGATGTCTTCCAGCCCCTTGTCGAGTTGTTTCTGGCGACACAGAGCCCAGCTGCGCTGGGCCCAGGCATAGTCATCGCGGGCGTTGACTTGCAATCGCTTGGTGAAGTAGGCCACGCCTTCGTCGACCAACACTGCTTCCTTCTTGTTGATCCAGCCCGCGACTCCTTGCTGGTTAATGTAGATCCAGTCGTTCTTCTCGTTGAGGACGGTGTAGGAGGCCTCGTTGAGCGGGGCGATGAACCGGCGTAGGGTCTCGTCGCGCATCTTGAGTCCTTGCTGGCGGGGCATGGCCTCACGGCCCACCCACGTGGTGCTGTCGGCCTGCAGCGGCGCGGCCAGTAACCAGCCGCAAGTTACGATCGATAGCCAGCGCATGGGCAGCCCCCTGGTCAGTTCCTGCCATTGAGAAGTTGGCCGTGCGCATGGATTCCTCCACGCGCGTGCTCGGGTTCCGGCCGGTCGACGCATTGATCGAGGAAATCCTCAACCTCGGCCTGGCTGAGAGAATGGAGCAGCGCCGCCCCCACGATCCAGGAACCGAAGGTCGATTCACTGGCCCGAACGATCCTCAGCCAGAGCGTGCGCAGGTATTGCTGATGGCGATTGCGTATCTCGAGGGCGAGGATGTCGCCCGGCGCCAGCGGCTTGCTCACCAGCAAACGCACGCCGTCGGTCGAGATGTCAAGGATGAAGGCCGGGCCGTTGTTGAAGACATTGACGAGGGTGCCCGGCCCGCGGCCGGCACAGGAATAGCGCACCGAAGTCCGGCGCTCCACGGCCTTCGCAGCATCGGGTCGTTCGTTGTTTGTTTCGAGCATATCAGGCCGACTCCGGAGCGAAGTTCCATGGGACAGCCACAGCAACGCGTTCAGCCTGCGGCTGAGCGCTGCGCTGGCACCAGGCCCCACGCGGTGAGCAGTTCATCGAAAGCGTCGAGATCGAAGGGCTTGGCGAGCACGGTGAAGCGGGCCGTCGCCTCCGCGGGCAGCCGCGTATCGAAGGCGGTCATGATGCTCAGGGGCAACTCGGGCTTGTGCGTGTGAATCCGTTCCGCCAGCTGCAGCCCGTCGAAACGCGGCATCAGCCAAACAAGCAGAGCCGCCTCGATGTCTTCTTCCACCTCGAAGAGCTGGCGGGCCGCCTGGCCGTCGGCCGCTACCAGGGGCTGCAATCCAAGCACGCGAGCACGCCGCGACAGCACGAAACAGATGGCCTCCTCGTCGTCGGCAATCAGGATCTTCGGACCAAGGATGCCTGGTCGTGAACTCGACATGGGTTCTCCTCTCTGCTCTCTATTCCAGAATCTTGGACAGGTCGCCCCCCGCGGTGAACAGGTCGATACGGTAGATGTGCACCTCGGGAGTCGGTTTCTTGGCGCCTTTCTGGTCCCACTTGCGGATCTCGCCATAGATGCGGATGTTGGCAATCAACCCGTCGCCATTGACGTGCGCGGGCAAGGCGCCGGCGATGCCCGCCGACGTGGACAGCACCAGCCCGGCATTGGGCATGCGCGAGTAGTAGGTGCCGTTCTGGCTGATGGCGCTCAGTGTGAAACGGTCGGCGTCTTTGAGCTTCTCGACCGACTTGCCGATGATCTTGACGCCGTCGAGATAGAGGAGCTTGCCCTCGTAGGATTCGAGGCTGCCCGCCACCTCTTCCAGCTTGGCCGTGAGCTGCGGGTTGCGGCGTTTCATGAACAGATCGAGCTTGGCTTGTTCTTCTTCGAGACGGGCACGCTTCTCCTTCAACTCCTTGGCCAGTGCTGCCAGCTCTTGCTGTTCTTTCTGCAGGGCGTTGCGCTGCTCGATGAACTTGTCGCGCGAGGCGACCAATTCCTTGGATTCTTCTTTGGCGTCGCTGGACTCTGCGACCGGCTCGTCCTTCTGCTCCTCCTGGGCGGTTTTCTCCTCATGGCCAGGCGAATCGGCCTCGGCCACGGTTTCGTCGGGTACGTGCTGTTGCTGCTGGGCCCGCCAGCTGAGCGACATGCGGGCTGCCACGTACGACACTGTTCCCAGCAGTAACATGCCCACCGCAAACGCCAGGACCGTGAGCGTTCGCTTCGAGCGCATCACCGCGAGGTGCGAAGCGAGGCGATGCCAGAAGCGACGGGGCCGCCCCACGGGAAACACGGTAGCACAGCGACGGCACTTGGCGCTGCCATTGGTGGGCAGCTTTTGCACCTCCGCGGCGTTGCCACATTGTGGGCAGAGCAGGATGGCCATGACGCAACTCCGCAATCCGAGGGGAGAGATCACTTCTTCGGCGCACAGTAACTGAGCGTGATCAGCGCGTAGGCAGTGCACAGGTCCGGATTGCTTTCCATCCAGGAGGCGGTGTCGTTGACCCAGCTGCCGTCGGCCTGCTGGCTGCCGACGAGTTTCTTGGTGATGTCGTCGCGCCAGTCGTGCTTCTTGCCCGCGGCATCGGTTACCTCATTCGCGCCCATGACGTCGAGGCACTTGCTCATCGACATCAAGTAGTAGTAAAGGCCGCGCAGCTTCGCATCGGGGGGCATGCCGGGGTTACTGTCCACGGTGTAGTGCTTCTGGATCCAGCCGAAGGCCTTCTTGTAGCGCTCGTCGGTTTCGGGGACGCTGCACAGGATGAGGCTCTTGAGGCCGGCATAGGTCATGCTGCCGTATCCCGGGATGCCGCCTTCGCCGGCCTTGGTGCCGCGCGTGTCGCCGTCGGCACGATAGATGAAGCTGCCGTCATTGATCTTGCCCGCCCACTCTTGCCGGTTGTCTTCGCCCTTGAGATTCTGGCAGCGGCTGACGAAGATCGCCGCTCGCTTGAAGGCAGGATCATCCTTGGGAACCCCGGCCGCCTTGAGGGCGTCGAGGAAGAACTGGGTGTTGGACAGGTCTGGCCGCGTGCCGCCGCCATAACCCGCACCGCCATAGATGATGTCCTTGGGAGTCTTGCCCTCGCTCTCGTCCCATTGCTGCGACTTGAGATAATCGGCAGCCCGTTTGACGATGGTGCCATACTTCTTGCCCCCGGGATCCGCGCTGGTGAGGGCCATGATGTTCACGCTGGTGGCGTAGTTGATGATGCCGCGATTGGGTTCACTGCCGGCAAGGTGCCCTTCTTTGTCGTTGACCAGCCCTTCGATGTACTTGAGCGCCTTGGCGACGGCAGGATCATCGACGCCGACCTTGCCGGAGCGAAGCAGCCCGGTGACAACGATGCCGGTCATGCCTGGGGCAGCTTTGCCGCCCCACGAGCCGTTCTCGGCCTGAGTCTTCTTGAGGTAGGCGACCGCCTTCTCCGCGGTCTTGTCCGCCGATTTGGGCACAGCAGCCTGCACGCTCACGAAAGCACCAAGCAGGGCAAGGGCCACACCGGATCGCACCAGATTCAACATCGTTCGACTCCGTCAAAATGAAGACTGCGAGGCGCAGCCATTGATTGGCAAAAAGCGGGGCCGGCTGCACTGGGGGAGTAGCAAGTCGGCGCCCGCGGGAGCTTGAAAGCAAGGTTAGCAAGTAGTGTGCCGATCGTGCGAGCGTGCTAGACACCGCAAAAACCACGCTCGACGACGATCGGCACCAATGAAGTGGTCGCGAGTTCGCCATCTGTGGCGAGTTTGCGTTCAATGGACTTTACTTTCCAGCACTGGACGAGGCAGTATTCAAGCCGAGAATCACAACTTGGTGTGGTCTTGGTTCTGCATTCCCCTTGGAATCCACGGCGCTGGCGGAGAGGACGAGCTTGCCGGTGGGCAGCTTGTCGAGGATCACTTCCCATTCGGTAAAGTTGTCGCGCAGTGGCTTCACTTCATGGTCGTTCACTTTGACCATGCGGACGGCGCCGTTGTCGGCGGTGACGCCGCGCACCAAGATCTTGCCATTCTTCGGCTGGCCCACGTAGGTAATGACCGTCGTGGGGGGCAGATCGTCGTGCCGCGGATCGATATAGCGGAAGTAGTTCTCTTTCACGTCCGAGTTGCCCCAGGGCTCAAAAATCTCGGATGTATCGATCTTCGACATCTTCAGGTTTTTGTACTCGTGCATGTCCATTCGGGTCTTGAAGATGCCGTAGGTGCAGGCATGGGCGTCAATTCCATCGATGAACACGCAAGGCGAACCACCGTGGAAAACCCAGTGTGAATTCCAGACCTTGAAGTTCTTAATGACGTAAGGGTGCAGGTAGTCCGGCCCGACACCCTGAACGTGACCCCCCTGAATGTGCGTCAGGTCGCCGTCGTTTCGGCGGCCCCCATCGGAGTTGCGGACCTGTCGCCAGTCGTTCTCATCCGAGATATGGCGGATGCCCCCCAGATTGAAGGCAAAGCGCCGCATCGTGTGCGCCTCGTTGTCTTGGAATCGGACGAAGGGCAGCGTGCGCACGTCGACCTCCTTGAGCCCGCCGTCGGGCTGAGGCACACGGAGGATGGGATTGAAGTCCCCTTCCTTGGTAGCCTCGAAGCGGTAGCCGTACTGGTCGCACTCGGCAGCCACGTTGCGCGTGAAGGTATTAAGGCTGTTCGCCCACCAGAAGCCGGCCCCCGAGTTGTCGTCGAAGGGCAACACTTGCTTGGGCAGCGGCTTGCCATGCCGCGCTTGTACGGCCAAGTTACGATCGAGTACGTTGAAGACCTCGGTGCCGTCTTCCAGGAAGAAGC
>JBFWSD010000422.1:0-6233 GCA_050248575.1 Gemmataceae bacterium | reverse complement strand
GCCAGGAGATCGAGCAGTTCAGGATGCGAGGGCCGCTCCCCGCGGATGCCGAAGTTGTCGACGCTGGGCACCAGTCCCGCGCCCAGCAAGTGTTGCCAGACGCGATTGACCATGACCCGAGCCGTGAGCGGATTCGCCTTGCTGCCCAGCCACTGGGCCAGTTCGAGCCGCCCGCTCTCGGTCTTGCTGATCTCGGGCCTGTCGCCGTAAAGAGCCACGCTGATGAAGCCCCGTTCCACCTCGGCGCCCAGGTTGTGTACGTCGCCGCGAATGTGGATGCGGCTATTGCGGGGCTGCTTGTCGTCCATGACCGCCATCACTTCCCCCGAGCCGTCGGGCAACGGGCGCCGCATCCAATCCGAGAGCGGGCCGCCCTTGTTCTTCGGCGGGATGGTCACCGTGCTGCGGAAGATGCCCGCCAGCGCGTAGTAGTCGGTGATCGGCACCGGGTCGAACTTGTGATCGTGACAGCGCGAGCAGCCCAGCGTCAGGGCAAGAAAACTGCGGCCGCACGTGTCGATCTGTTCGTCGACCACGTCCATGCGCAGCTTTTCCTTGTCGTACTCCGCCAGTTCCTTGGGGCCGAGCACCAGGAACGCGGTGGCGATCATCTGCTCCGACTTCTCCGCATTGTCCCTGGCTTCCATCAGGTCGCCGGCCACCTGTTCCTGGACGAAGCGATCGAACGGTTTGTCGTTGTTGAAGCTGCGGATGACGTAGTCGCGATAGCGCCAGGCGGTATCGTGGGTGTAGTTGCCGCCGCCGCCGACCGTGTCGGCATAGCGGGCCACATCGAGCCAGTGACGGCCCCACCGTTCGCCATAGCGCGGCGAGGCCAGCAAGCGATCGACCAGCTTTTCGTAGGCGTCGGCGCCCTTGTCGTTGGTGAAGGCCTCGACCTCGGCGGCCGTCGGGGGCAGCCCGGTCAAATCGAAGTAGAGGCGCCGCACGAACTGGGCGCGGCTGGCGTCTCCGACTGGCGTCAGCCCCTGCGCCTCGAGCGGCGCCAGGATGAAGCGATCGACGTCGCTGCGCGGCCAGTCGCGGTCCTTGACCGGCGGCGGCGTGGACCTCCGCGGCATCTGGAAGGCCCAGAACTTGCGGCCGTCTTCCAGGTCGATGCCTCTTGCCTTGGCGACGCTGCCCGCGCGCGGGTCGGCCGCGCCGCGGGCAATCCACTTCTCGAAATCGACAAGCACTGTCGCGGGCAGCTTGCCCCGCGGCGGCATTTGAATCTCATCGAAACGCATGGCCTTGAGCAGCAGGCTCTCGTTCGGCTTGCCTGGCACAAGGGCCGGGCCCGTGTCGCCCCCCTTGAGCAAACCTGCCCGGCTGTCGACGAGCAGCCCGCCCCGCACGCGCTTCGCTTTGGTCGAATGGCACTGATAGCAGTGCTCGACCAGCACCGGGCGGATGCGCTTCTCGAAGAATTCGAGGTCGGCCGGACTCGGGTCGGCAGCGCGCGCCAGCCCGGCGTGGGCGATCCACAACGTGACGATCACGATCAGGGAGCGAGTCATGGCGAGTCCTCGGCTAGTCCGAAGTCATCAAGCGGCAGGTTGTTCCACGGTCACGGGGACCAGGACGCGTTCCGGGTCGGGCCGGCGTCCAGCGGCCTGGCAAGCAAGCATGTCACCGATAATGCTGCCCATTTCTTGCGGGTTGAGCGTGGCCCGGGCGTAAGGGAAGGCAGGCTTGTGCCCGTCGCGTGGGAAAACGTCGCACACGGCGATGTCGAGGTTGGCGTTGCAGCCCGCACTGGCCTCGGCGAGCACGGCGTTACGGCAAACGAGTCCCCCCTTGCCCCGCCGCGAGGACACGAGCAGTTCGACTGCGGCCCGCACCTCGGCGGGATCGTCGGGCAAGCAACGCACCGGGACGGCGTCGACCTTGAGGCCGGCGGCCGCCGCCGCCTCCTGCACGCCGTCGTAGGTCAAGTGATCGCCGTGCAGCATGCGTTCGCGCATCAATACACCAAGCCAGCGCACGCCACGGGCCAGTAACAGCTCGGCCAGCAAGCGGCCCAGCGTTCGATTGTCCCGATCGCAAGAAGCGAGTCCGCGCACCGAGGGAAACGTGGTGCCCATCAGCACGGCGGGCAGCCCGCTGGCCGCGAGAGCACGCTGCGCCTCGAGCGGTGCGCGCAGCATCACGAAGCCTTCGGGCTCCGGATTGCCGAGGGCCTCGTTGACGAGCGCCACGACGTGTGCAGCCTCGCCGCCGGCCGGCATGAAGTTGAACTGGATGTCCGCGTCGGGCACCTTGCCCTGGATGCCGACGACTACACCGTCGGCAAGCAAGCCTTCCACCTGGAGGAAGTGACGATGCACCAGCAAGTGGACCCGGCGCAGCCCGGTCGAGGCCGCCTTGGAGGCGATGGTGGTGCCCTTCCGCTGGCGTCGTTCGAGCAGGCGGCGCTGAACCAGAAGCTGCATCGCTCGATTGGCGACGGTGGTGCCGACGCCGAACTGCTGCGCAAGGGCCGCGGTCGTCAAATAGGCATCGCCCGGCTTGAGCCGACGGCGGCGGATGTCGGCAGCGATCCGGTCAGCAAGGTCGACGATGCGTGGCTTGGCAGCTTGCATGGAGTAGTTTGTAGCCCGAATCGTCCCGGCATGCAAGGATATATTTCTATCATCATCAGGAATTATTTTCGGAGTGGGGGCAGGGTTTCCAACCCGCCAAAGCCAGAGCGTGGCACACGCTCCTCTGGCGGCGCTACGGCTGTGCTCCAAAGAGGGGAATGCGACCGTCGACTCCGACTCCCCAGGGTTTACTCCCGAGGGGCAGCGCGCCGATATCGGGGTCGTTCTTGTCCGCCGCGCGCAGGGGATCGGGCCACTCGGCGGGCAACTTCTGCCCGGCATCGATCGCCGGGCTGTCCTTCTGCAAGCACAGATCGGCCGGGCGCGCTTCGCGCTTGCCGAGGTCGACGAATCTGGGATCGGCGAATCGATCCTGGCTGGTCCAGCCCGGCTCGTAGCGCTTGCGGCTGTCGATAAACAGCGGTGACGCGCGGAACTTCGCGAACAGGTCCCCCTTGAAGCTGGGTCCGCCTTCGATGCTCCAGAGCAGGTTGCCCCCTTCGCGCAGATTCTCGGCGGTCTTCATGCCCGTGAAGTTGACGCCGGGCACACGGCCCGTCTGGACGAAGATGTTGTTGAAAACGTCGCGCTCGCTGTGCCGTAGCCCCTGCGCGCCCAGGCCGAACAGGTAATAGTCGCGAAACACGGGCGTGTGCCGCAGCACCGTGTTGTGATAGACGCGCATTACCGGATAGATCGGGCTGCCATGATCGCCGAGCAGATGGCCCTCGTTGTGGAGGAAAGAGCCTCCGGCGTCGGCCTGACCGGGCGGCGCGGTGTAGACGCCGCCGCGCAGGTCGATCACGTTGCGATAGACATAGAGCCCACTCTTTGCATCGTGGTCGAGTGGTGACTCATCCTTGTCCATCTCATGCTGCGTGAACGGAATCAGGCAGCGGCCGATGCGATTCTCGTGGATGTACAGGGTGTGGGCACGCAGCTTGGCGCCGCACTCCAGCCCGTCGTCGTTGAAGTTGTCCACATAGTTGTGGTGAAAGCGCAGGCTCCTGGCGAAGCGCAGGAAGGCGAAATCGTGATCGTCGGTGAACTCGCACCAGGCCAGCTCGATGTTCTCGTTGAGAGGCTGCTGGTTCTGCAAGACGATCTGGTAGGACGCGGTACCGCGGTACTTCATATGTGCCCGCGAGGTCCAGGGGGCGGCGAGCCCACGAAACGCTGAGTGCAGCACGCGCACATCCTGGGATGCATTGATCAGCAGCGCAGGAAAGCCTCCATACACCGTGAGATGATCGAGGGTGACGTTCTGCGCGCCGTAGATGTGGATCATCGGGCTGCCCGTGGCGCCGCGCAGCACGAGACGTTCGAGGCGGACGTGACGGATGCCGCTGATGCGGACGACGTCGCCACCGAAGCCGGCCGCTACGATCAAGGGCAGCTGGCGCGGATCGGTTTCACCGCGATAGGCCCTGGTGCCCAGGCCGGCAAGCTGGTGATGGGCCAGCCGGATGTGGATGCGGCCTGTCGCGCGATTGAACCACAGCCCGGGGCCGCAGTAGATGCCGGTGGAGTCGATCTCCTTCTTTCCTGTCCAAAACTCATTAGGGCTGCTCAGGTCCTTGGCCACCCGGTAGCCATGCAAGGGGACCAGCGAGTCGGCGAAGTGCCCGAGCGCAATGGGCCGCTCCTCCTCGATCCCCCAGAGCGGCTCCCAGGAGGCGGGCAGGAACTGGTGCGGCACCTGGCGGTCATCGGCTTGCCTGTAGGTGCGGGTCGATACGTATTCGCCTGCGGCGCCATTTGCGGCGGGCTGCCAGGCCTTGGCCGGCTCCTCCAGGAATTCGCGCAGCCCGCCGTCGATGACTGCCAGCTCGCCGGGATGCGAGGCAATTGTGATCGGCTTGTCCGCAGTCCCGGAGCGGGTGAGGAAGATACGCTCGTGATAGACGCCGCCGCGCAGATAGAGCGTATCGCCGGGCCGCAATTGCCGCAGCGCATGACCCAGCGTCTTCCAGGGCGACTCACTACTGCCCGGGTTGGCATCGTCACCGCGCCTGGCATCGACGTAGACCTTGGGCCCGGCCGTCAACGGACAAGTGATCGCCTGAGGCAGCGGCCGCGTCGGTGCATGCGAGCGGCAGGCGGTTTCCGCCGCCGAAGCGAAGCCGGTCCCCAGCACCGTCCCGAACAGTATTGCCACCAAGCGCACCATGGCCTTGCCCCCCGATGGAGTGAATCGATCGAATCGATCTTACCGAGGCGGCAACTGGGCCTGCAAGCAAACCGCTCGGTCATGCCGGAACCGTTTGCTTGATCGTGTACAGTAGCTGCTCGCTGGCGCAGCCCTCACACTCGCGCACGCCCTTCGTGTGACATATTTCGCACACGTAGATTTCTTTCTGACAGGTCAGGCAGCGCACATGGATGCACATCGGCTTGCTGTCCATGTTGAGGAAGTGATCTTCCAGATTGAGGCAAACAACGTTCATCGGGGGGTCCTTTCAGTGCCAGTGGTGAGTGGAGCGGCCGGGCAGCTCAGTTGAGAAACTGCCGCCATCACCGGGGGCGGTCGTCTTCTCGAGCGTGCGGCAATGGAGACAGATACGACACCAGCCCTGCCCGTCGAGCCACTGGCGAGGCTGCCAGCGATGCAGGCCTAGCCAGCACAGCAATCTTCTCATGGCGTTTTCCCTCCTTCGCCAGACGGCGGGGCCTGCACCGCCTGATACGCCTTGTCTGCCAGTTCGCACAGATGAAACGGTTTCTCGAGTTTCCCGACGACGGCCCGGTATGCCGGATCAGGCGGCTCGAGGGGATGATAAAGCACCAGCGTGGGGGTCAACGGAACGTCGTCGTCTTCCTGCATCCGCGTCAGCACGCCGTTGCTTCCTCCCCAGGACAGGTCTTCATCGAGGATCAGCACGTCGGGATGCAGATCGGCAAGCTTGGCGAGGCATTCTGCCCCGCCCACCGCGGCATCGACCCGGTAGCCGCGCAGGTGCAGATAGCGTTCCAGCAACGTCAGCATCTCGCCATCCGACTCGGCAATGAGTATCAAAGGCCTCATGCGTTCGTCCCTCCGTGGGACGGGAAGTCCACATCACAATCAATCGAGAGGGGGATAGTAGTAAAAGCAAGCGGCATGCCGACCGCGACCGATCGCCAGTACCGGGCTCGGTCGGCTCTAAGTCGATGTGCGCTGGCGAAGTACGACAAGACGTGGTCGATCGGGCAGAGGCATGAGGGTATACGCCGGGAAGACAGGGCTATTTATCACTAAATCCCTCTGCCTTATCGATTAACGAGTCGGTGACCAGGGTAATGCCGTGTGTGCTGATGCGAGCGCCCACGAGCGCCCCATGCCGGCTAAAACCGGCTTTCCAGCCTCAGATCCAGTCCGGGCCGCCCTGCTCGGCCAGCTTGGCCCGCAGCTTGCTCATCCGGGCGCGCACGACATGATCCGTCGACTTCAACTCGGCGGCGATCTCGGCCGAGCTCCAGCCCAGCAAATACAGCTCGAGCAAGCGACGCTCCGCAGCGTTGACGCGATCAAGAAACTTGCCCAGGCTGTCACGCAATTCGGCGACCCGGGCCGGGTCGTCATCGGGATGAGCGCTGGCCAGATCGAGACTGGCAGCCTCGCCCGCTTCTTGCTTGCGAAGCCGCCGCCAGTTGTCGGCAATCTTGCGC
>JBFWSD010000421.1:0-6234 GCA_050248575.1 Gemmataceae bacterium | reverse complement strand
GAGCACTTCGCGGGCCGCTGGGCCGCCAAGGAAGCCATCTTCAAGTGCCTGGGTGCTACACACGCTGCCGGGATGAGCTGGACCGAGATCGAGATCCGCAACGACACCCGCGGTGACCCCAAGGTCCACGTCTGCGGCGCCGTGAAAGAGTTGACCGTGGAACGGCGAATCTCCGACATCTTGATCACGATCGCCCATTGCCGCGCCTACGCGACCGCCACCGCCCTGGCCCTGCGTGGCACCTAGCGTAGCCGCCCGTGCCCCCAACGCGCCTGCGAAATCGGAAAATTCTGGTTGCATTCCCAGGTCTTCTGGACCAGAATGAACTAGCTTGCCTGAAAGTCCTACCTCGTTCCTACCTTACCTCAGGGGGGAGTCACGATGTCCCACTCCATCACGCGCTGGACCGTTCTGCCAGTCCTGGCGGCCCTTATCTATGCGGGCCCCGTGGCAGCCCAGCTGTACGACAAGACCAAGGCACCGGAGATCAAGGTCGAGATCAAGCCGGCCGACGTTCTCGAGATGCAAGTTCACCCAGAAAAGGTGGCCCTCACGGGCCGCGACGACGCGAGCCAGCTCGTCATCACGGGCAAGCTGGCCGCCCGGCTCCAGGACCTCACCGGCGACGTGACCTATGAATCGGCCAACGAGAAAGTGGCCCGCGTCACCTCGACCGGGCGCATCGTGCCCGTGGGCAACGGCGCCACCGAGATCACCGCCAAGTTCGGCGGCAAGTCGGTGAAGGTTCCGGTCGTGTGCGACAAGACCGACATCGATCTGCCCATCAATTTCGGCAACCACATTGTGCCCATCTTCACCAAGCTGGGCTGCAACTCGGGTGGCTGCCACGGCAAGGCCAGCGGGCAGAATGGCTTCAAGCTCTCGCTGCTCGGCTTTGAACCGGAAGTGGACTATGCCGCCTTGGTGATGGAAGCCCGCGGCCGCCGTCTCTTCCCGGCCTCCCCCGAGAATAGCCTGCTCCTCCTGAAGGCGGCGGGCATCGTGGCCCACGCGGGCGGCAAGCGCATGGAAGTCGGTTCCGACGAATGGAAGCTCACCCGCCGCTGGATCGCTTCCGGCACCCCCGTCGGCAAGCCCGAAGACCCGGTCGTGACGCGCGTCTCCATCTTCCCGGAACACCGCATCATGACCCGCCAGAACAAGCAACAGTTTGCCGTGTACGCCCACTACAGCGACAACTCGGTGGAAGACATCACCCGTCGGGCACAGTACGAAAGCAACGACACCGAGATCGCGGTGGTGGACGAATCGGGTATGGTCAGCACGCTCAACATGAGCGGCGAGGCGGCCATCATGGCCCGCTATCAGGGGCACGTCACCGTGTTCCGCGCCACCGTCCCCACGGGCATGAAGCTGCCCGAGTACCAGTTCCCCTACCAGACCGTGGTCGATCAGTTCACCCACAAGAAGTGGCAGCAGCTCGGCCTGGTGCCGGCGGAACTGTGCAGCGATGAAGAGTTCATCCGTCGCGTGTCGATCGACATTACCGGCACCTTGCCCACGCCCGAGCAGGTCAACGCCTTCGTGGCCGACAAGGACGCGAAGAAGCGCGACAAGCTCGTCGATCAGCTGCTCGACTCTGGCGAATACAGCTACTATTTCGCCAAGAAGTGGGCCGACATCCTGCACGTGACGCGGCAGCGCAACCAGCAGGGCTCGGCCAACGGCACCTTCGCATTCCACGCCTGGATCCGCGAAGCGATCGCCAACGACGTGCCCTACGATGAGTTTGCCCGCGACATCCTCACCGCCACCGGCGACGAATCGCGGCACGCTCCCACCGTGTGGTACAAGACGCTTACCAAGCCCGAACAGTTCGTGGACGACACCGCCCAGGTGTTCCTCGGGCTGCGTCTGGCCTGTGCCCAGTGCCACCATCATCCGTACGAAAAGTGGAGCCAGGACGATTACTGGGGTCTGGCGGCGTACTTCGGGCGGCTCGGCCGCAAGGACATCACGCTGCCCGGCGCGGCCAGCAACAACCAGGCCGTGAAGGTCCTGTCGATCTACAACAAGGGCACGGGCAACGTCACCAACAAGCGCAACAACCAGCCCGCCGTCATGAAGCCGCTCGACGGCAAGGTGGCCGAGCTTCAGCCCGGTGAAGATCCGCGTCAGCAGCTGGTCGACTGGATGGCCCAGAAGGACAACCCGTTCTTTGCCCGGGCGGTGGTGAACCGTTACTGGGCGCACTTCCTCGGCCGCGGCATCGTCGACCCTCTGGACGACATGCGTGTGACCAACCCGCCGTCGAACCCCGAACTCCTCGACGGGCTGGCCAAGGAATTCGTCGACCACAAGTTCAGCCTCAAACACCTGATCGCCACCATCTGCAAGAGCCGCACCTATCAGCTGAGCTCGGTGCCCAACGAGTTCAACAAGAACGACAAGCAGGCCTATGCCCGCTACTATCCGAAGCGGTTGTCGGCCGAGGTGCTGTTCGACGCGGTGTGCCAGGTGACGAACAGCCCGACGACCTTCAGCGGGCTGCCGCAAGACCGCTTCGCTCCCAAGCGGGCGATCATGCTGCCCGACTCGTCGTACCAGTCATACTTCCTGGACGTGTTTGGCCGCCCGCAAGGTATCAGCGCCTGCGAGTGCGAACGCGTCTCCGAGGCCAACCTGGCCCAGGCCCTGCACCTCCTCAACTCCGATGAAGTGCAAGGCAAGATCTCCCGCGCCGGCGGCCGGGCCGACCTGCTTGCCAAGGACGCCCGCCCCGATGAACAGAAGGTCGAAGAACTGTTCTACTGGGCCTTCGCCCACAAGCCGACGCCCGAACAGCTCCAGAAGGCTGTCGAGCACATCAAGGCCAACGAGAAGGCCAAGAAGACCGCCTACGAAAACATCATCTGGGCGCTCCTGAATACCAAGGAGTTTGTCTTCAACAAGTAACTCGGTAACATAACGTAACAGCAACGCCGGCCGGATGATTCATCCGGCCGGCGTTTCTTGTTGCGCGGGCTTCGTTTCCCGTTCTCACCACGCGAACTTGCCATACGGGCAGTAGGTGACCGGGTACCAGCAGTTGTCCGGCACGCACCAGTAGTAGTAGGATCGCAGACAGGGATCCCAGTACACGTAGCAACCATACGTGGGGGCCCAGCACTTGTACGACCAGTGCTGGTGCTGGTAGCCCTGGTAGCAGTAGCCGAAGGGCTTCTTCACGCCGAACTGCGTGTGATAATTCTTCTGGATGTATGTCGGCGTGAGCTTGAACAGCTTCTGGCCGTTGAAGCTATTGTTGTGGGGCAGGATCTTCGGGAAGCCGTTCATGCCGTGCTGGTGCTGCTGCTGACCGATGACCACGGGCTTCGTGACCTTGAAGCCGCCCGGGTTCGGGAAGTTGCCGATCTTGATGCCCCCCTTGGGGCCGCCGATCTTGACGCCCTTGAACGTGGGATTGCCCGCGGTGGCTGCTGCCGTCAGGGCCAGGACCGTCAAGATTGCCGTCGTGTGGATCAGGTGACGCTTCATTGTTCATCTCCTTTCAGGTTGGTTTTCCTTGCCTCACTCTCTTGTTCTGGCCCGAAACGAGTTGTGACAGCGGGCAGCGGGTTTTCTGGGAAGTTTCCTCAAGTCGTTAGCAGGCAAGGGCAAGCGAAATGGGCTGGAAGTGGTCCTTCTGAGCGCGATAATGAAAGAACTGGGTTTTGCGCCAGGGAGACTCGCATGCAACACGGCCTGGAATTGCGTCTGAGCCGCATCGAGACGCTGTGGACGCTGGTCCGCCACGCGCACGATGACGCTGGCAGCGTGCGCTCGGCCCAGGAGAAGCTGCTCGAACGTTACGGTGGGGCGGTGCGGCGCTATCTCCTCGGCGCCGTCCGCGACGCCGACGTCGCCGATGAGCTGTTTCAAGAGTTTGCTTGCCGCCTGGTGGGGGGCAATCTCGGCGGCGCCGATCCCGCGCGAGGCCGTTTTCGCGATTTCGTCAAGGGCGTGCTCTTTCACCTGGTCGCCGATCACCACAAGCGCAAGCAGCGCGAACCGGGCGGGCTGGCAGGCAACTTGCCCGAGCCCGCCGTATTCGATGCGGAGCCCGATCTCGATTCGCGTTTCCTGGAGAGCTGGCGTGAAGAATTGCTGGCCCGTGCCTGGGCCGCACTCGAGGCCGTGGCCGAAGAAACCGGGCAGCCCTTCTTTTGTGTGCTACGCTTTCGCGCCGAGCATCCCAGGCTGCGTTCGGAAGAGATGGCCGCGGAAATCGGCAAGCAGCTGGGGCGCAGCGTGAGCGCTGCGAATGTCAGGCAGCTCCTGCACCGCGCCCGCGATCGCTTCGCCGATCTCGTGCTGGAAGAAGTGCTCGACTCGCTGGACCGCCCCACCACCGAGGCTCTCGAGCAAGAGCTGATTGACCTGGGCTTGCTGGAGTATTGCCGCCCGGCGCTGGAACGACGGTAGCCGGCAGTGCGGAGAAGTCATGCACGATCCACGGGACAGGGAGAAGACCGAAGCGACGGAGGGCACCTCGGAAGAGTTGCCCGCGACGCGTTCGTTCGAGTTGCCCACCAACGTGGAGCCGATTGCACCGGAGGGCTCGGACGAGGCGCCGGATACCACTTCCTTTGTGCCGAGCTATCACCAGCCAGCTGCGGAGGCGCCGAGCAAAGCGGCGCCGGGCTTTCCGGCCGCCGGTGAAACACTGGACGACTTCGAACTGCTCGCCGTGCTAGGCAAGGGGGCCTTCGCCACGGTTTACCTGGCCAGGCAGATCTCGCTGGGGCGGCAGGTGGCCCAGAAGGTCTCGGCCAACCGGGGCCGCGAAGCGCAGACGCTGGCCAGCCTCGAGCACGATCACATCGTCCGGGTCTTTTCCGAGAGCGTGCTGCCCGAGCGCAACCTGCGCTTGCTGTGCATGCAATACGTGAACGGGGCCACGCTGGAACAGGTGTTGAAGGCCCTGTCGATGCGGCCGCGCGAGAACTGGCACGGGCAGGCCATCCTGGAGATCATCGACATGCTGGCCTCGCAGCCCGCACTCTTCGATCCGGCGGCCCTGCGCGATCGCGAGTTGCTTGGCCAGTGCGACTACGTGGAGGCGGTGTGCTGGATCATGGCCCGTATTGGCGAGGCGCTGGCCCATGCGCACAGCCAGGGGGTCTTGCATCGCGACATCAAACCCGCCAATATCTTGATCAATCGTTACGGCCGCCCGATGCTGGCCGATTTCAACGTGGCACTCGATCCCGACCGCATCCAGGGGGCAAGGGGCGAGGTGTTTGGCGGCACACTGGCCTACATGTCCCCCGAGCATCTGGATGCGTTCAATCCGAGCAAGCCGACGACGCCCGAAGCAGTGGACGAGCTTTCGGATGTCTACTCGCTGGGCATCGTGCTGTTCGAGACTGTGACGTGCCGGCTGCCCTTTGCCACGCACCACAAAGGGGGCCAGCTCGAGGTCTTGAACAAGCTGGCCGAGGAGAGGAAGAATCCGCCGCCATCGTTGCCGCACAAGTATGGTGTGCCCGAGATGCTCGACTGGGTGACGCGGCGGTGCCTGGATCCGGAACCGGAGGGCCGCTTCGAGAATGCGGAGGCGCTGGCCGAGGCACTCGAGGGCTGCCGCGAGCATCACGAAGTCGTGCGCGAGCTGCCCAGGCCCGGGGTGCTGACGCGCAATCTGCTGCGGCATCCGTTCTCGCTGGGTATTGTGCTGGTGCTCTTGCCTCACTTGCTGGGCAGCATCGTCAACATCTCCTACAACGCCATCCGCATCATGGGGGATCTCACCGCCCGGCAACAGGAGGTCTTCAACGCGCTGGTGCTATACTACAACGTCCTGGTCTATCCGGTCTGCCTGTACGTGTTCTATCGGATCATCGTGCCGATTTATCGGACCTGGCGGGCACTCGACGGGCCCGCGGTGCCAAACGAGGAAGAGGTACAGGTCGCTCGCGGGAAAGTGATGCGTCTGCCCTACTGGGCCATCGGCCTGGCCTGCGCGGGCTGGCTGCCCGGAGGAGTCTTGTTTCCGATCGTGATCAACGCGGTGGCCGGGCCACTCGAACCGCATGTGTTCAGCCACTTCGTGATCTCTTTTTCCATCAGCGGCCTGATCGCGCTGACTTACTCGTTGTTTGCCATGCAGTACTGGGGCCTGCGCGTCCTGTATCCGCGCCTGTGGGTCGACGCCCATCATCTGCGCGAGCAGGCGGCCGCCGAGTTGGTCGCATTGCAACGCCGCCTCAATATCTTCCAGACGCTGGCTGG
>JBFWSD010000420.1:0-6246 GCA_050248575.1 Gemmataceae bacterium | reverse complement strand
GGTCCTGGCCCTGGTGGGGACCCACGAGCTCTGGAGCCTGTTTCACCACAACCCCCGGCCTCCTTACTGGTTGTGCCTGGTCAGCGTCCTGGCCGTGGTGGGCTGCAACTGGCTGGTGCCGCTGTCGGGCTGGCCGAGTGCCTGGCGGACGATCGGAGTCACCTTTGCCCTCGCAGTGATCGCGGCGTTCCTGGTCGAGATGGCCCGCTTCGAAACGCCGGGCGAATCGATGCGACGGGTGACGATCTCGGTGTTCGTGGTGGCTTACCTGGGGCTGCTGCCTTGCTTCCTGGCGCAGCTACGCTGGCTGCCCGGCGAACCATGGGTGGGAACACTGGCCCTGGCCCTGACGATTTTCGTCCCTAAATGCGGAGACATTGGCGCTTACTTTACCGGGCGCTTGTTGGGCCGGCACAAGATGTCCCCCGTTTTGAGCCCAAAGAAAACCTGGGAAGGGGCAGCGGGGGGCATGGCCGCGGCCATCGGTGTGGCGATCTTCTTGAACCGGCAAGGGCCGCTCTTGCCCAATGTGTGGGCGGAAATCGGCTTCGGCCTGTCGGTCGGGCTCGCGGGCCTGTTCGGCGACCTTGCCGAATCGCTCATCAAGCGAGATTGCCAGGAAAAGGATGCCTCGCACGCCGTGCCCGGCTTTGGCGGGGTTCTCGACGTGGTGGACGCGATCCTCTTTGCGGCCCCGGTGTCTTTCTTGTGGTTCCTGATGTGATAAGGTGAATCGAGAAGAATCGACCGATGAGTGAAGCGACCATCCAGCTCGACAGCAACGACGAGGCCCTGCAGCTCTTTGGCAGCCGGGATCAGTACCTGCGTGCCCTGCGCGACGCGTTCGGGGTGCGCTTCGTGGCCCGGGGCGAGACTCTGACGATCGACGGCGAGGAAGAAAGCGTCGGCAAGGCGGAACGCGCCTTTCAGCAGCTGCGCAAGCTGCTCAAGCAGCAGGGCAAGCTCACGATCGAAGACGTACAATCGATGATCGAAGTCGTTACCCACGTTGGAGATCGGGAAGGGCCCCACACGCTGGCCACCCTCGACGGGGCACGTAGCGTCCGCCCGCGCACCGATGGCCAGGCCCGTTACGTGAAGGCGATGCTCGACAACGACCTGACGTTCTGCATCGGCCCGGCGGGCACGGGCAAGACTTACCTGGCGGTCGGCATGGCGGTCAGCATGCTCCGGCAGGGCAAAGTGCGCCGCATCGTGCTGGTGCGGCCCGCCGTCGAAGCGGGCGAGCGCCTCGGCTTCCTGCCCGGCGATATCGCCGCCAAGGTGAACCCGTATTTGCGGCCCCTTTTTGACGCCCTGCACGACATGATCGACTACGAAGTGGTCAAACGTTATTACGAGGCGGACGTCATCGAGATCGCCCCCCTCGCATTTATGCGAGGGCGCACCCTCAATCAAGCCGTCATCATCCTCGACGAGGGGCAGAACACCACCGTCCCCCAGATGAAGATGTTCTTGACACGTATGGGCAACGGATCAAAGATCATAGTGACAGGGGATGTCACGCAGGTCGATTTACCTGCACAGATGCGCAGTGGTCTGATCGACGCCGTGCACCGCCTCCGCGATCTGGAACGCATCGCCATTGTCTATCTCGATCAGCACGATATCGTGCGGCACCCACTGGTGCAGCAGATCGTGCGAGCTTACGACGAGGAGGGAAAAAGGAAAAAGTAGCAAGAGCGATCAGCAATCAGCGTTCTGCAATCAGCCACCCGCTGATTGGGAAGCCGTTTGCTGCTAGCCCGTGCAAAGCTGACGGCTGAAAGTTAATGGCTGAACGCTTTTTCCAAGTTTCCATGTTCAATGGCCGCAAGACAGGGCGGGGGCAGTTGAACGGCCGGCGACTCGGGGCACGCGCCGAGGAGCCGCAGCCGGGCTGGTGGACACACCCTGCGCTGCCCCGTTTGCTCCTTGTGCTGGTCACGATTCTCGGCGTGACCGCCCTTGCGTATCTCGCCGGGCCGCCCCTGCCTTTCCGCGTGGGCCAGGTCCACACCCGCGACCTCCGCGTCCGCGAGTATTTCGAACTGGTCAACCAAGAGAAGACCGAACAGGCCCGGGACGATGCCGTACATCGGCTCTCGGCGGAGCTGCGCGACGATCCGCTGGCCCGCGAAGAAGCGCGCCGCGGCGTCGACCCGGTCATCGAACAATATCCGGCGGGCAAGATCCTCGTGCCGCGCGGCGTGCCGATCAGCGAAAGACAATACGCCCTTTTGCTGGAGGAACATCGCGCCTACCAGGCCAGCCTGGGCCCGCGCGATCTGCTGCGGCGCGCCGTCTCGCTCTTTCTGATCATGGCTCTCCTGGCCACGCTGATCGTTTTCTATGTTGCCCGCTTCGAGACCGAGCTGGCGGTCAGCACGCGCAAGATCACGGTGCTGGGCGCCACCGTGTTGCTTACCGTCGGGCTGTGCTTGCTCTTGAGCAACACGCCGATGGAAGGCTCGCTCATTCCGCTCACCGTGACCGCGATGGTGCTGACCATCGCCTACAATCCGATGTTTGCCCTGGTGGTGTCGTTCAGCATGGCCCTGGCGACCCGGGTGGCCCTGGGAGTGGACCAGAGCCAGCTGTTGATCCAGGTGGCCGGTGTGGCCACCGCCGTCTTGCTGCTCCGCAACCTGCGCACGCGTACCAGGCTGGTGGAAGTATCGGCCGCCGCCGGGCTCGCTTACCTGGCCATGACCGTGGCCGCCGGCTTGCTCAACGATGAAAGCTGGAGCATCATCTCGTTCGACGCGGTGCGCAATTTTGCGTGCGGCACACTGGCCGGCTTCCTGCTCGCGGGCAGCCTGCCCCTGGTGGAACGCTGCTTCGGCGTCATCACCGACATCAGCCTGACCGAACTGGCCGACGGCAGTCATCCGTTGCTCAAGGAACTCCTGCGCCGCGCGCCTGGCACCTATACGCACAGCATGATGGTGGCCCATCTGGCGGAGGCGGCGTCTGAAGCGATCGGCGCCAATCCGCTCTTGGCACGCGTGGGCAGCTCCTTCCACGACATCGGCAAGATGCTCAAGCCGCAGTACTTCATCGAGAACCAGACGGGCGAGAACCGCCACGATTCGCTCGAGCCCGGGCTGAGCACGTTGATCATCATCAATCACGTGAAAGACGGCGTGGCCCTCGCGAAGCAGCACAATCTGCCCCAGCCCCTCGTCGACTTCATCGAACAGCATCACGGCACCACGCTGGTGGAATACTTCTACCACGAGGCGGTGCGGCAGCGCGAGCTGGCGGGCCACGGCGACGGTGAACTGGAATCGTCGTTCCGCTATCCTGGCCCCAAGCCACAGTACCGCGAGATCGGCGTGGTCATGCTGGCCGACGCCGTGGAGAGTACCAGCCGGGCCCTCTCCGATCCGAACCCGAACAGCCTGCGCAAGCTAGTCCACGATCTCTTGATGAAGAGACTTCTCGACGGTCAGTTCGAAGAATCGGGCCTGACCCTGAGCGAACTGCACCTGATCGAGGAGAGCCTGTACAAGAGCCTGGTAGCCCTGTTCCACGCCCGCATCAAGTACCCCGAAAGGGAACCGGAAAAGCCGCGCGAAAAAGAACGCAGCGCGAAGGCCACCGCCGTGGCCCCGAGCAGTGGCCAGTGACCACGTACGCGTAGGGCAGGTTTTCAACCTGCCACGATGCCACCTACTCGTGACAGGTTGGAAACCTGCCCCACTTGGCCGACGAACACCATGGACCAGCAACCAACCTACCCCACGCTTCGTCTTCGCCGCCTGCGGCGTCATCCGGTCATTCGCGATCTGGTGCGCGAGACCTCTCTGTCGGTGCGCGACTTTATCCTGCCCCTGTTCGTGCGGCCGGGCAAGGACATCAAGAAAGAGATCCCCTCGATGCCGGGCAACTTTCAGCTCAGCATCGATCGCCTGATCGACGAGGTGGGCGAGGCCGCCGACCTCGGCGTCAAGGCGTTCATCCTCTTCGGCATCCCCGAGCACAAGGACGCCACGGGCTCGAGTGCCCTCGAAGACGGCGGCATTGTCCAGCAGGCCTTGCGGGCGTTGCGGCCCGCCTTCAAGGACATTCTGCTCATGACCGACGAGTGTTTCTGCGAGTACACCGATCATGGCCACTGCGGGCCGCTCGCGGCGCAGGGGGGCCGCGTCGATGTTGACAATGACGCCACGCTCCCCTTGCTGGCCCAGCAATGCGTCAGCCATGCCCGGGCCGGGGCCGACATCGTGGCCCCTTCGGGCATGATGGACGGCATGGTCGGAGCCATTCGCAAGGGGCTGGACGACGCCGGCTTCACGCACATCCCCATCCTCAGCTACGCGGCCAAGTACGCCTCGGCCTTCTACGGGCCGTTTCGCGATGCGGCCGAATCGCCGCCGCAATTCGGCGATCGCACCGGCTACCAGATGGACCCGGCCCAGAGCGATGAAGCCTTGCGCGAGGTGGCCGTCGACCTCGCCGAGGGGGCCGACCTGATCATGGTGAAGCCGGCCCTGTCGTATCTCGACATCATCCGTCGCGTCAAGGATCGGTTCGGCGTGCCGGTGGCCGCCTACAACGTGTCGGGCGAGTTCGCCATGGTGAAGGCGGCCGCCGCCAAGGGCTGGCTGGATGAAAGGCGCACGGCCCTCGAGATCCTCACCAGCATCAAGCGGGCCGGGGCCGACATGATCCTCACCTACCACGCCCGCGACGCGGCCAGATGGTTGAAGTGAGCCTTGGATCACAATCTACTTGACGGCGCGGAGACTGGCGCCGCGCTTCTGCCCTCGAGGTTCGCCACTTCCTCGATGTCGGTGATCATGTCTGCATCGCGCGACAACCTGTGCTAGAATGCTCCTTGGTTGAGCCATCAGTTAGCGAGGAGGGTGCGTCCATGAGAAGCCGATGGTGGGTGGTTCTGGGCGGCTTGCTGGTGTCCGGCACGGTATCTGGGGTAGCGTGGGCTTGCTGTGCGGCGCCTCCTTCGGGCAAGCCGGTCGTCAACGCCGACCAGACCGTCATCATTATCTGGGATGCGGCGAACCAGATGCAGCACTTCATCCGCAAGGCGACCTTTGCCAGCAGTGCGGACGACTTCGGCTTTCTGGTGCCGACTCCGGAGCAGCCCGAACTGGCGGAGTCGGGCAACGACGCCTTTCCTTATGTGCAGAGCCTGACGGAACCCGAGCGCGTACGGCGAACGCGGCCCGTAAACATGAGCTGTGGATGCAGCAAGATGGCTGCCCCGGATGCCGCCATGCGCGGCGATGTCCAGGTGCTGGAGCAGAAGCTGGTGGCCGGTTTCGATGCCTCGGTGCTGGCCGCGTCTTCGAGCGAGGCGTTGGTGCAGTGGCTGGAAAAGAACGGTTATGCCTATTCACCTGCCGTTCAGGCGTGGGCGCAGCCCTATGTGGACGCGGGCTGGAAGTTCACAGCCCTCAAGGTCGCGAAGGCTGCGGAGGGAAAACAAGACGAGAAGGTTGCCGCCTCGGCCCTGCGAATCAGCTTCAAGACGGATCGCCCACTGTTTCCGTATCGCGAACCGGAGTCGGCCAGCGCGGCCAAGGAACTGGGTATCAACCACCGACTCCTGCGCATCTACTTCGTGGGCGAGGCACGCTACCAGGGGGAACTGACGAGAGAACAGCCCTGGACGGGCAAGGTGGCCTGGGCCGACAAGCTGACTGCCGATCAGCGCAAGCGTACGCTGGAATTGCTAGGCTTGCCCGAGACAACCGGCCCGGCCGAGTGGTGGCTGACGGAGTTCGAGGATCCGTGGCCCTACGAGAAGGCGCCAGCCGACGTCTATTTCGCGCGCAGCGCGGATCAAGGCGAGGTGAAGCGGCCTCCGATCGTCGAGTATGTGGCTGCGCCGTATCCAACCGATGTGATGATGTTTGCGATTGCCGGATTCCTGTTCGTGCCGCCCGTGGTGCGCTTGCTGCGGCGGAAGCCCCGGCAGGGATGACGTTGGCCCTTCGCGCAACTTCCCTTTGCAACACGACTTTCAGCTTAATCCAAAACTCTTCCAGCATTGCCTTCGTGCGTGATATAGCATCGTGTGGCGATGAGTACGAAGTGGTGCAACAATCACACATGCGGCACTTCCACTTCGGCGGTTGTAGCACAGTGCACGGGCAAGTCACGTGTTGCGTTGCCAGCAACCTTGATCCATGCGGAGGCGACATGTCAGCAACGCCAGGAATCGACCAGGCCGTCTCCGTGGTGGTGGTTCATCGTGTGCCCGTGGAGCATACTGAG
>JBFWSD010000419.1:0-6265 GCA_050248575.1 Gemmataceae bacterium | reverse complement strand
GTAGCCATGAACCTCGGGCCAGTGGTGGAAAGGATCTGCGCAGTCCGGCAAGAGACTGCGCCCTCACGCTGTGTGCTGGCGGCGCTAACCGGCATCGATGGCTCAGGGAAGGGCTACGTCGCGGCCCGCCTGGTCGAAGCCTTGCAAGCCGGCGGGCTGCGCGCCGCTGCCCACAACATCGACGGCTGGCTGAACCTGCCCGGCGAGCGTTTCGATCCTGCCAATCCAGCCGAGCATTTTTATCACCACGCCCTTCGCTTCGACGACATGTTTCGCGAGCTGGTGTTGCCCGTGCGGGATCAGCGTTCGCGACGGGTGGAAGCCGATTTCGCCGAAGAAACGGCCACCGCCTTTCGCCGCCACGTTTACGAATACACCGACGTGGATGTGCTGGTGCTGGAAGGGATCTACTTGCTGAAGCGCGCGTTCGTGCGGCACTACGATCTGTCGGTCTGGATCGACTGCACGTTCGAGACGGCGCTCGAGCGGGCCATTGCTCGTGGCCAGGAAGGGCTCGCTGCCGAAGAAACCGTACGCGCCTATCGCACCATCTACTTCCCGGCCCAGGAGATTCACTTCGAGCGGGATCAGCCCCGCGAGACCGCGAACCTGATTCTGAACAACGACTCTTCACAGCCAACCAAGAGTAGCAAAGTGACTGCTGCCGCGATCCGAAGGTCATGATTGGCGACGGACATGTTGCCTGAATCAATGCTCCTCGTGCCCGTTGCGCTGGCTGCGCATGGCGGCCACTTGTTGTTCCAGCATGGCGCGGTGGTCCGATTGCAGGCGGCGCATGTGCCGCAGGCCGTAGCGGCGAATGGCCATCAGGTCAAACATCGCCAGGAAGAGGATGGCCACGATGAGGCCGGTGGCCGTGAGCCAGTAGACGCTGAGCAGGCTGATGTAGTTTTGCCGGGCATCCTCGGCGGCCTGCTTGGCGGCGGGATCGTCGATAGCGGCGGGCCGCACGCGCGCGCCGCGTTCATGAATACCCAGGGCGTAGTAGCCCACCATCATCGAGGCAAGGAGGCCCATCAGCACGCAGCAGATCAGCCGCCGCCAGGCCTGGCTATGGTGATAGCGGCGGTCGTCGGCATCGAGATCGGGATTGCCAGGCAGTTGCCGCAAGGTCTGCAGTTGCCGCCAGCCGTAGAAGCCAGCCAGCCCGAACAGGACCAGTACGATGGCGCCGGCATAGACGATCTCGGCTTGCTTCGGGTCCATGGTGTTCCCAGATGAGAAATTGCCGCGTTACTGGGCTTGGCGTGCCGGGAGTGTTAGCTCCCGGAGGGAAAGGGCGCTCACTCCTCCGAGGGCTAACGCCCCCGGCTCGCCAAACGGATGTCATCAACTTTGTCGCTTCAGCCAGGCGATCAGCACGCGGGCCACTTTCTGCATCGACTCGCCCGAACAGTTCTCCGGCGTGTCGCTGAGCCGGTGCCAGTGCGGGTTGGGGCCTTCCATGTAGTTGAAGTCGATGATGTCGATGGCCGGGATGCCGTTGGCGTTGAGGGCCACGTGGTCGTCGCTGATCTCGAAGCCGCGCTGGTTCTCGAACTCGCGGATGCCGATCTGATTGGCCAGCCCCCACACGCTCTCGACCAGGCGGCCCGCGCGCATCATCGAGTTCTGCTCGATCAGGAAGCGGGGCTGCTTGCCCGCAATCATGTCCAGCAAGATCGCGGCCACGAACTGCTGCCCGGGCCTTTCCTTGCGGATGTTCTTGGCAAAGTGCTTCGAGCCGAAGAAATACACGTCGTCGCCGCGCTCGAAGATGTACTCCTCGCCGTCGAAGAGGACGAAGTCCACGCCGATCTTGAGGTCCAGGTCCTTCATGTGGTGGGCCAGTTCCATCATGAGGGCCACGCCCGAGCCCCCGTCGTTGGCACTGACGAACGGCTTGGTCCAGTTGCGGGGATCGTCTTCCTGGTCGGCGATCGGCCGGGTGTCGTAGTGCGAACAGATGATGTAGCGGCGCTTGGCCTGGGGGTTCCACGAGACGATCATGTTGGCCATCTCGACGGGCTGCTTCTGGCTGACCTGCTTGGCCGTGAATTTTTGCAGGGTGACGGTGCCGCCCAGCGCCTCGAAATGCTTCTTGAGCATGTCCTGCTGCTTGGCCATGCCGTCGGTGGCGGAGATGCGCGGGCCGATGGCGCAGATGTCCTTGAGGTACTTCATCGACCGCTCGGCGTCGAAGACGCTCTTGGGATCCCGGTCGGCGGCGAAGCCGCTGTCGGCAGGCTCGCTCGAAGCACGCTGGAAGAGCGTCCAGCCGATAGAGAGCCCGGCGGCAATCAAGAGCACCAGCCCGACGGCAAGACGTACCATGTGCGCACTCCTTTTCCCGAGATCAGGTCCTTCCGCCGGGGTTCATTATTCCGCCAGCTGCGGTGCAAGTAAAGCCCTAGCAGTTGCCAGCAGTCAGTTGCCAGCGGCGGGGTGCGCAGAAGAGGTGCGCGACCGTGTCCCTGGCTAGCTGATCCGTGACCGCGGCCGCTGGCAACTGGCCACTGCTTTCACTGGCCACTGCTTCGCAGCCAGATCGTCTGATCCCAGCTGCCCGTGGCGAGGAGTTTGCCGTCGGGGGAGACGGCACAGGCGGAGACAACGTCGCGATGTTGCGTGAGTTGCGGGCCAAGCGGCTGGCCGGTTTGAGCGTCGACGGCGCGGGTGGTGTGATTGAAGCCGCTGACCAGGAGCTGGCGGCCCGCCGGATCGAAGACGGGCAGCCCGGAGCGCGGCACCTCGTACTTCAGCTTGCCTTCGGGCAGTTCGAACACTTGCACCAGGAAACTCCTGTCCGCGCAGGCGAGCAGCTTGCCGTCGGGCGAAAAACGGAGGTCGACGATTGCCTGCCGCGGCCCGGGCAGCGTGCGCACCTCGTCGTCCGCCTGGAGATCGATGAGGCGAATGCCCCCTTCGCCCGTGGGCAGCGCGATGCCTGCTGCCAGCGTGCGGCCATCGGGGGCAAACGCGACGGCACGGACCTCGCCGCCCGTGCGTTCGAGAACGGTGCGCTCGCCCCCTTCGGTCAGGTCGCGCAACTTGACCGAGCCGTCCTTGCTGCCCGTGGCGAGCCAGCGGCCGTCGGGCGAACAGGCCAGGCTGCGGATCGCCTGATCGTGCTGCGGGTAGCGGGCCGCTTCCTTGCCGGTGGCCACGTCCCAGAGGAGGAGCACACCGCGTTCATCGCCGGAGGCCAGGGTCTTGCCATCAGGGGTGAAGACGACGGCGTGAATCCAGCCCGCGTGCCCTTCGAGGTTGGCATGGACCTGGCCGGAATGGACGTCCCACAACTTGATGGCGGCATCGCCGCCGGCGCTGGCGAGCAGCTTGCTCGAAGGAGAGAAGGCCAGCGTGGTTACCGGGCCGGCGTGGCCATGAAGCTGCCCGGCGAGCGGGGGCCGCGGCACGGTCCAGGTTCGCAACGATTTGCCCGTGGCGGCAACCAGTTCGGTGCCCGCGGGCGACAAGGCAAGGCCTTGCAGCGGCGCACCGCCTCCATCGAGGGCAACACGCTCCTGGCCCGTTACCGGATCACAAAGCCGCAGCGTGCCCCGACTGTCGCCGGCGAGCAAGGTCCGCCCGTCGCTGGTGAAATCGAGGGAGAGAACGACGCCGTCGCGTCGATCGATCACGGCGGCGGCCCGCGCGGGCTCCACTTGCCACAACCGCATTTCGCCCTGGTTCTGGAAAAAATCGCCTGAAGCCAGCGTATTACCATCGGGGGAGAAGGCGAGGCAGAGCACCTCGCCGCGATGCCCTTGCAGGGTGGCCCGGGCGCGCGACTCGGCCAGGTCCCAGAGCTTGATGGTCGTATCGCTCGAGCCGCTGGCAACCTGCTTGCCGTCGGGAGTGAAGGCCACGGCCCGTACCGAGGCGGCATGGCCCAGCAGGGCCGCGGTCTCCTTGCCGCTGTTCACGTCCCATACACGCACGTGGCGATCATCGCCGCCACTGGCTAACGTCTTGCCATCGGGTGCGAAGGCCACGCTGCGCACGCTGGGCCGATGGGCCGAGATCGTGTGCCGCACTCTCTGGTTGACGCGATCCCAGATGACCACCGAGCCATCGAGTCCCGCGGTGGCCAGCAGCTTGCCATCGGGCGACAGGGCCAGATCGGCAATCGAGCGCTGTGCGCTGCGCAGTTCCGCTTCCTGAGCCTTCGTGCGGCTGTTGAGGATCAGGATGCGATCGTGGCCCTGGTCATCCGGGCCAAGCACCGCCAGGAATGAGCCATCCGGGCTGTAGCGTACTTGCCGCGCGGCGACGGTGCTTTCCGCGACCGGGTCCCCTTTGCCCTGGCAGCGGGCCACCAGGTAGTTCCAGGCCAGATCGCGCAGATCGAACGGGCAGGGGCCGGTATTGCCGAGCTGGTCGATGGCCCGTTCGCGCTGGTTGTCGACGAGGGCCCTCACCTGCACCAGCTGCAAGGCATAGAGGGCACGGCGTGCCCGATCCACTTGCCGCTGTGCTTCCAGCTCGCGCGCCTGGGCCAGATCGGTCTGCTGCTCGGCGAAGAGCTCGTTGGACCGGGCCCGGTCGCGTTCCTCTTGCAAACGCAGGTTGAAGCCAACCAGCAAGGCAAAGACGCCAATCAGGGTAGCCACGACGACGCCGGCCAGTGCAGCGTGTGCGGGCTGTCTGCGCGCCCACTTCCTGGTGCGTTCGAGGAGGCCGATCGGTCTGGCCCGCACCGGCTTGCCGTCGAGGAAGCGCTGCAAGTCGTCGGCCAGGTCCTGGGCTTTGCGATAGCGGCGCGGGGCCCACTTCTGCAAACACTTCAAACAGATGTTCTCGAGATCGACGGGCACGCCGGGCTGCAACTGCGACGGCGGCACCACGTCGCACGACATCAATTGCATCAACGTGAGCAGAGCGCTCTCGGCCAGAAAAGGCGGCCGGCCCGTCAACATCTCATAGAGCATCACGCCCAGAGAATAGACGTCGGCCTCCGCGCCCGCGGGCTTGCCGTCCGCCTGTTCGGGGGACATGTAGGCGGGCGTCCCGACGACGCGGGCGTCTTCCTTGTGCTCGGGGCTGGCCGAGTAAGCCAGCCCGAAGTCGGCGACCTTCAGCAGGAACTTGTCGTTGCCGCGCTCGTGTTCGAAGCAGGCGATGAAGGCAGCCCGTTTTTCTTCAGCGCTGGCCCACTCTGCCGTGGGATCGAGCAGGGCAATCAACACGTTGGCCGGCTTGAGATCGCGATGGATGATGCCGCGTTGATGGGCCGCGTGCATGGTCCGCGCCAGCAGCAGCATGATGCGTGCGGCCACCACGGGCGGCAACGGCGTGGCGTCGAGCACATCCCCCAGACTGCCTCCGCCCACCAGTTCCATGGCCATGAAGGGGCGGCCATCCGCCTCGCCAATGTCATAGATCGGGATGATGTTGGGATGTTGCAAGCTGGCCAGCAGCTCGCCTTCGCGGCAGAAACGGGCCAGCGCTGCCGGTGAATTGCTTTCGAACCGCAAGAGCTTGAGGGCCACCGAGCGATTGAGGGCCACCTGCCGCGCCGCGTAGACCACACCCATGGCGCCGCGGCCCAGCTCATCGATCACTTCATAGCCGGGAATCTCCGAGATGACGCGCGGGCTTTCGACGGCGGTGTGGACGACATGGGTCACGTAGGCGGAGTTGGCGGCCTGCCCGCAGACGGGACAGCTCGACAGCGCAGGGCTGCCATCGTCCAGCCAGTCGTGGCCGAACTGGCAGGTTCGCACCTGGCCCGATTGATCTGGAGGAAACCCGGACACCTACATTTCCTGGACTAGAGTAATCTGCCGCGTCTTGTTCGACTTCGGATCCCAGACGCGAATGGTAATCTCCAGTCCGCGAATGTTCAAATCGAGAGGCATGCTGCGCAAGGTGTTAGGGACATTCCAGAGCGTGGAGTAGTCGAGCAGGCCTAGCTTGAGATTGGACCAGGTATCGAAGGCGCGCGGGTTGCCCGCGCCCTGGAAGGCCGGGTTCTTGATAAGGGGCTGTAACGCCGCGTCGAACAGATCGACGAACTTGCCGTTGTTGAAGACCTTGACCTCGAAGGAAATCACGTCGGTGAGGACGAGATCGGCGCCCCAGAGGGAAGGGTTGGTGGCCTCGTCGATGAGGGCAGGATAGCGGCCCCCCACGGGCAGCCCGGCATCGGCCAGTTGCAAGCTGCCCAGGATGCCCGTGGGCGTTTGCATGCCAAATCGATTGGCCGGGGCGGTGACGTCGGCTGGCGTGTTCAGATGCAGCAGGTTCAAGAGGGGCAGGT
>JBFWSD010000418.1:0-6276 GCA_050248575.1 Gemmataceae bacterium | reverse complement strand
GCATGGCCCTGGCCGTTTCCGTGCTGATCCTGGGCAACTTCATGCTCGACGCCGTCACCTACGTGCTGGAGTCCGAGTTCGAGCTGGCCCAGCGCCAGGATGTGAGTGTGACCTTCTTCGATCCGCGTTCGAGCGAGGTGATTTACGACCTTGGGCATCTGCCCGGGGTGCAGCACGTGCAGCCCTTCCGGGTGGTGCCGGCGCGGCTGCGCTTCGGCCATCGCTCGCGGCGGCTGGCCATCATGGGAGTCGAACCCGGCGGGCAGCTCTATCGCCTCATGAATCTCGAACGCGAGCTGATCGACGTTCCCCCCGACGGCGTGGTCATCTCACAGAAGCTGGGCGAACTCCTTGATGTCGGGGTGGGCGACCTGCTCACCGTGGAAGTACTTGAAGGAGACCGCCCGGTTCGCGAAGTACCTATCAGAGCGCTGGTGACCGATTTCAGCGGGCTGTCCGCCTACATGGACATCGAGGCGGTCAATCGCCTGATGCGCGAAGGGCCGGTCGTCTCGGGCGCCTACGTGGCCGTGGACGATCGCTACCTCGACGAGCTCTATTCCGAGCTCAAGTCCACGCCGCGCGTGGCCGGCGTGACCTTGCGGACGGCGGCCCTGACCAGTTTTCGCGAGACGGTGGCAGAAAACCTGCTGCGCATGCGCATGATCAACGTTATCTTTGCCAGCATCATTGCTTTTGGCGTGGTCTACAACAGTGCCCGCATCTCGCTGTCGGAGCGGAGCCGCGAGCTCGCCACCCTGCGCGTGATCGGCTTCACGCGGGCCGAAATCAGCTTGATCCTTTTCGGCGAGTTGGCCATCCTGACGCTGGCGGCCATTCCGCTCGGCCTGTGGATCGGCAGGCAACTGGCCGGCTTCGTGGTCATGTCGGCCTATAACACGGAACTGTTCCGCATCCCGCTGATCGTGAGCCCGATGACGTATGGTTTTGCCAGCACGGTGACGCTGGTGGCTGCCATCTTTTCCGCCCTGGTCGTTCGCCGCATGATCGATCAGCTCGACCTGGTGGCCGTCCTCAAGAGCAAGGAGTGACGCCCGTGAAGGCCTGGATCCGCAAGCTGTGGCTGATCATCCCCACGCTGATCGTGATCGGGCTGGTGGTGTATGCCTTCATGCCACAGCCAGTGGAGGCCGACGTGACGCGCGTACAGCGCGGCCCCTTGCTGGTGACCGTGGATGAAGACGGCCGCACGCGCATCAAGGATCGCTACACGGTGTCGGCCCCGCTTGGGGGTGTGGTGCAACGCATCGACCTCGATCCGGGCGACGCCGTGGCGGCGGGCAAGACCGTCGTGGCCCGCATCGAGCCCACGCCGCCCCGGCTGCTCGATGTCCGCAGCGTGGCCGAGTCCGAGGCACGCGTGAAGTCGGCCGAGGCCGCCATTGAACGCGCCCACGCCGAGCTCGATCGCTCCGACGAGGCACATGAGCTCGCCCAGCAGCAACTGGCCCGGGCCAAGATGCTCCTGCCCCGGAACATCTCCGCCGAAGAGTACGACATTGCCCGCAACAAGGAACGCGTCGCCCTGAAAGAGAAACAGGCGGCCGAGTTCGCTCTGAAGATTGCCCAGTTCGAACTGGAATACGCCCGGGCTGCCCTCCTGCGCACCAAGCCGCGCTCGCCCGAGGATCCGGAGGCCCGCCCGCTCGACATCCGCTCCCCCATCGACGGCAAGGTCCTCCACGTCCTGCAACGCAGCGAGAAATCGGTAGACCCCGGCGCCCAGCTCATCGAAGTGGGCGACCCGCGCAACCTCGAGATCGAGGTCGACGTCCTTTCCACCGATGCCGTCAAGGTCAAGCCGGGCGATCGCATGTTGCTCGAACGTTGGGGGGGCGACAAGCCGCTCGAAGCCCGCGTCAGGGTCGTCGAGCCCGCCGGCTTTCTCAAGATCTCGGCGCTGGGCGTGGAAGAGCAGCGCGTCTGGATCATTGCCGACTTCGTCGATCCCTTCGAGGTACGCGCGCGGCTGGGGGACGCCTACCGCGTGGAAGTTCGCATCGTCATCTGGGAAGGGAAAGACGTGCTGAAGGTGCCCGCCGGGGCCGTCTTCCGCCACGGCGAGGGGTGGGCCGTCTATCGCGTGGTCAACGGCAAGGTGGCCATCCAGCCCGTGGATGTAGGTCATTCCAACGGCCTGGAGACCGAGATCCTGGGCGGCCTCGACGTGAACGACGAGGTCGTGGTCCACCCGAGCGACCGGATCAAGGCCGGTGTGAGCATCATGCCCCGCAGCGCGGAAATGCGCTGATGCGCCGCGAGGGGCAGGTTTCCAACCAGCCACGATGCCGGTTGCCGAATCCTGCACGAGTTGCGGCCGCGCCCGTCAGTGTTCGAGGATGATCCGGTAGATCGACTTGCGGCCCACGATCACTTCTCCCTTGAAGGTGGAACCGAGGGGCAATCGGAAGGGCGCTTCGGTGATGGCGGCCGTGGCATGAAAGATACGCTTGCCGTCGGCATCATCCTCGCCCCACGGCTCGACCCGCTCGACCTTGGCCTGGACGCGGCCATGCAGCCGGTGATTGAACATGTTGCTGTGCAGTCTGACTTCCTGCCCGGGCTGCAACTCGCCGGCGTTCTTTTCCGCCACATCCAGCCGCGCCAGCAGTTCGACGGGCTGCTTGCTCTTTGGATCGATCGGGACGATGGTGGCGACCGCCTCGCCGGGCTGCACCGCCTGCAAGTGCTCGACGCGCACCGTGATCGCCTGCCAGAGCTGGTGCGCAGCGGGTACGTGCAATACCGCCTCTCTCAGTTGCTGTTCGAGCCATGCCTTTTCGTGGACGCGTTCGGGGGGCTGCGGGCCGCTTTGATCGGCCTGGCTTTCCAGCTCGCGTAGCCGGAAGCGAATGGCGTCGGCCCGCACCTCGCCCAGCACCTGCCCGGGCCAGAGTTCATCCCCCACTTCCAGCTCGTGAAAGCGGAGCTTGTTGGCTTCGATGAGCCGGCCGCCCGGGGTGCGGTAGTTGCGGATCGGCTTGCCGCCGGCGACGGGGGCCATCATGCCGTTGCCCTGGCTGTCGAGGCGAATCTCGGTCAGGCCCGAAGAGGTTTCGATGCTGCCCGTGTACCAGCCCGGTTCGATGAGCCCGCCCAGCACGGTGCGGACTTCCTGTAGATCGCGGGCCGTGACCAGCCCGCTGACCGGCGCCAGCGCTTCCATGTGCACCGCGAACAGCAATGTCAGCAAGCTTGCCGTGACGATGACCAGACAGATGGCAAAGATGCGAAGGTGATAGATCCTTCCCGGCGGGACCCAAGTTTTCGACATCGCAGCGCCTTTCCGTGCAAACGGAGGGAGTCCCTATCATAATACTGGAATCTGTCTGTAGTCAGTAGTCCGTGGTTCGTAGTCAGTAGTCCGTGGTACGGGCTACTGACTGCGCGAAGCGTCTGCGGAGCGTACATGGCCCGCATTTACTACAAAGGCATCCAGCTGGAGCAGATCCGGAGCTTTTGCCGGGTGGCCCGAGTGGGCAGCTTCACGGTCGTCGCGCAAGAACTGGGTGTGTCGACGGCGACGGTATGCCGTCAGGTGCGGGCCCTGGAACGGGAATACAAGGCGACCTTGCTGGTTCGCGACGGGCGGGCCATGGTGCCCACCAGGGAAGGGCAGCGTGCCCTCGAACTGCTCGAGCCACACCTGCACGGGCTCGCTGGCGTCGCCGATCAGCTGCACGACGAGCGCACCTTGCCGAAGCGGCAGCTCACCGTGGCGTCCACCTCGATGCTGCTGATGGATCATCTGGCAGAGCCGCTGCGGGAATACGCGGCGAGCCTGCCCGCCGTGCTCCTGTCGCTGGTGAACGAGCCGGCCGATCTTGGCCTGGGTCGCGTGGCCGCCGGGGAAGCCGACCTGGGCGTCGTTACCTATCTGCCCGATGAGCCGCGTCATCCCCAGCTCGCCTACGAAGATCTGCGCGAGTTTCCCTGGCTGTTGGCCACGGCCCGAAAACACGCCCTGTCGCGCCGTCGTCGGCTGGCGCTCGAGGATCTGGCCGAGTGGCCCTGGATCATGCCGGCGCGGGAAACGCAGCCCCGCCGGCACCTCGAAGACGTGCTGCGCCGTCACGGGCTGCGCGAACGCATCCGCGTCGTACTCGAAAGCCGCCACTTCGCATTGACGCAAACCTGCGTGGCCATCGGCCTGGGCATCACGCTGCTCTATGGGCTCGACGCGAAGCGGCCCCCCGCCGGGCTATGGCTACGCTCGGCCACCGACTGGTTCGGCGCGACGCCAGTGGCCATCGTCACGCGCAAGGGCGCGGCCCGCGAGCCGCACGTGGAAGCGTTTTTGAAGATCGCGCGGCGGAGGCTGGGGCGGAAGAAGTAGGGGCTTCACTTCTTTTTCAGCAAGCGGCCAACCACGGCATGCCAGAGCCACGCGTTCCACGAGCGGGGCAGCAACCGGGTCGACCACACGGCCAGTTTGTTGTTCATCCCGGGCACGACCACACTGCGGCGGCCCAGCCGATCGAGGGCACGGCGTGCGACCGCCTCGGCCGTCATCGTCAGCGGGCCGGGATGGCCCTTCGTCACATCCCAGAACTCGGTGGCCGTCGAGCCCGGGCAGAGGCTGAGCACGTCCACGCCGCGCGGGGCCAGCTCGCGTGCCAGCCCATCTCCAAGCGTCAGCTCGTACGCTTTCGTGGCCGAATAGTGACTCCAGGCGGGCACTCCCGCATAGGCCACGATGGACGAGACCATGACGATGCCCCCTTTGCCGCGCACAGCCATCTGCCGCCCCAGTTCGTGCGTCAACAGCAGGACCGCGCGGCAGTTGACGTGCAGCATCTGTAGCTCGTCGGCCAGCTCGTTTTCGAGGAAATGGCCCGAGGTGGCAAAGCCTGCGTTGTTGATCAACAGACCAACTTCGAGTCCGCTCAGCGCTTCGCGCACGGGCTGCAATACATCCTCGCGCGCCAGGTCAAGCGCCAGCACCCTTGTCTCGACGTTCTGTTTTTCGAGCTCGTCGGCCAGTTCGCGCAGTCGATCTTCACGACGGGCCACGAGGAGGACGTTCAGCCCGCGTGCTGCCAGCTGCCGCGCGAAGGCCGCACCGATCCCCGAGGAAGCCCCAGTCACCAGCGCCCACGGTCCGTAGCGTGCTGCGAAATCAGTCATCCCTTTCTCCGACAAGAACGCACGAAGCGAATGCAGAAGTAAGCATAGGAAAGTCTGCGCGTGGGGCAGGTTTTCAACCTGCCACGGAACGTCGGTATCGTGGGGCAGGTTTTCAACCTGCCACGCACCCAATACAGACAGACCAACCTGACAATTAACTTTCACCTGCGCGGCGCACCATACCAGGAAAGTGCACCACTGCGGCAACGTACACCGCCAGCGGTTCTCGGCGTGTCGCTGGCGCACCTTTTGCTTGGCGAAGCAAGCGCTCTGGCGTAAGTCTTGAGACTGCAATGCTCAAGGGCAATTCGACAACGGCTGTCATTGCGCGAGTGGACCTCCAGCAGGCCAGGCACTGGCCACTGGGCACCGTGACTGCATACCGTGAAAGGGAGGCTTTGGACCGCCTCGATTCCAATGGTCAAAACTCGAGCCAGGAGGCTGCCTTATGACGAGGAGCGAAGACGGCCGCACGCGCGTGATCATCGACAAGGTCAGCCCGCAGATTGACGGCGGCCGCTTCCCCATCAAACGTTGCGCCGGCGAAGGGGTGCTCGTCGAGGCCCACATCTTTGTGGATGGCCACGACCTCCTCCGCGCCGTCATCCGCTACCGCAAGGAGAAAGACAAAGACTGGTCCGAAGCGGAGCTGGAATCGCTGCCCAACGACGAATGGCGGGGCGGCTTCCAGGTCGACGACATCGGCGTTTACGTCTACACCGTACAGGCGTGGATCGATCGCTTCGGCTCGTGGCGGCGCGATTTGCAAAAGCGCGTCAATGCCGGGCAAGACGTGAAGGTCGACCTCATGCTGGGCGCCGGGCTCCTCAAGGAGGCTGCGGCCTCCGCGCCTCAGGCCGATGCCGATCGCCTGCGCAACTGGGCCAAGCAGCTCGAGACTTCCACCAATCAGCCCGAGGCGATCCAGATCGCGCTCGATGAGCAGGTCAGCCTGGCCATGTCGCGCTTCGCGCCGCGCCGGTACCCGTGCGATTTCGAGCGCGAACTAAAGGTCGTCGTCGATCCAGTCAAGGCGCGCTTCAGCACCTGGTACGAGATGTTTCCGCGCTCGACGGCCCCCGAACCGGGTCGGCTCGGCACCTTTCGCGATTGCGTGGCGCGGCTGCC
>JBFWSD010000417.1:0-6278 GCA_050248575.1 Gemmataceae bacterium | reverse complement strand
CCAGGCTGGCTATTCGAATCTTCGAGATGCCCCACCGTTTGCAGCATCTGATCGACCTGCTGATCCATGCCGAGGGGCTGGTTCTTGCCCTCGACCTCGGCGAGCGCCGGCTTGTTCTTGAACATGTCTCTGATCTGCGGCACCTTGGCGAGCGGCACCGCCTCGCAGCAGTTGGGCATGCGCGGCAGGCAGGCGCCCGGACCGCACTCCTCGTACTGCAAGGGCTCGGCACGATGACGCAGCAGCAGGGCGCGGCTGCGCGACTTCTCGTGTTCCACCGCCCGCACCTGGGCGCACATCGGCAGTTCCCCTTCCGACACGGCCACGTTGTCGTAGCGCTGGATGGTGCCCTTGGCGAACTCGAAGCCGGCCAAGGCCTGGTTGTAGAAGGCGATGTTCTCGTACTCGGCGCGAAGGGCCTCGGCCCAGACGCGTTGTGCTTCGAGCAGGACGTCGAGGGTGGCGGCGCGCTGGCCCTCGCGCGGCCCCAGGCCCGCCTGGAACTGCTGATAACGGGCCCGCAACTGGATGGCGGCGGCCTCACGTTGAGCCTGCTGGATCTTGATCTGCTCGTGTGTCTCGAACAGGCGGCGGTACTGTAGTTCCAGGAAGCGCTTGGCCTTCAATTCCTGGTCGTGCAGCAATTGATAGCTCTGTGCCAGGGCCAGGCGGGCCTGCCGCAAGTTCGCATGGGCTTCGCGGAAGCCGAGCGGCACGTAGAGTTGCAGCCCAAGCTGCCAGTTCTGGAAGCGGTCCTGCGACAAGCTGCTCAGGGCGTTGAACGGTGCGCTGCCGTCGAGCTGGCTGCCGATGCCCTGGATGCCGTACTGCGACACGAAGCGCAGGTCGGGCATGAGGAAGTTCTTCTGCAACTGGACCTGCATGTGTCTGGCCCGCAGGTCGAGCCGCGTCATGATCAATTCCGGGCGGAAGGCCAGGGCGTCGTTCATGGCCTCCTGCCAGTTCGGGCGGAATGGCGCCAGCGTCGGCGCGTCGATGGGTACGAGACGGAAGCCATCCTCGGTGGGCATGCCGAGGAAGCCGCGGAGCTGGCGTTCCTTCTCGAGGACGTCCGCCAGGGCGGCCAGGCGCTGGCCACGGAACAGTTCGTACTGCTGACGAGCCTGGGCCAGTTCCTGGATGGGCTCGCGGCCCGCTTCGTGCTGGGCCTTGAGCAACCGCCAGGTGGCAAAGCCCTGCCGCAAGGCTTGCTCGCGGGCGTACAGCGTCCAGTAGGCGCTGTACAGGTTCCAGTAGGCGACTTCGATGTTGACCAGCATGAAGTTGAGGTTGCGATCGAACTCGGTCCGCTGCTGATCGAAGCGAATGCGCGTGATGAGGATGCCCTCGCGGCCGCCGCCCGAGCCGAAGCCCGACGGAGAGCCGTCGATCTGGAACGGCACCAGGATCGGGAAGGGCACCCGGTCGCGCAACTGGTTGATTTCCACACCAAAGCCCTGCAACAGGGGCTGCTCGAAGTTGAACGTGAGGGCGGGCTGGTAGCTCGGATTGAGCCGCTGTTGCAAGTTCGAAATCTGATATTGCGTGCTGAAGGTGATGCCCGCCAGACCACCGGTGGGCAGCGGCTTGGTGATGCTGGTCTGCAGCGAGGCATTGTCCTGGACGATGACTTGCTGCCCGGCGCCGGCCTGGATCGTTTGCAGGGCCGATGCGACCGGCTGATCCGTCGTGGTCCAGTTCAGGCTGGTAAACCAGCGCGTGTCGAACTTGGAGAGGGAGGCATCGATGTTCGCCCCGGTAATGGCCGGCTGCAAGGCCAGCACGCGAATGCTGTCGGAGAGGTTCACGCCGGCGCCGGTGAACTGCGTGAGCAGATCGTTGATGGAGCCGGAGCGGTCGATGAACGGGCTCTGGATGCCGACGGTGCCCTGCTCGAGGGCGATGGCAATCGCCTCGGAGAGGGTGATCGGCCGGACCTCGCGTTCCGGATCGAGGATCGTGGTCGGCGGCGGGTCGTCGCTGGTCGGTGGCAAGAGCGCATCGAGCGGGTCACGCTCGAGGGAGACCGCGCCGAGTTGCTGGTAGTGTTTCAAATCGCACTCGGTTACATAGCATTGCTGCTTGCAACCGCATACGACGGCCGACACTACCACGATTGCTGTGACGATGATTCCACGCATCGTTTCTTTCCCCGTGTCCCAAACCCGATTCCACGCGCATGGGGAGCGTCCGAGAACTTGAGTCGATTCCTGTTATCGGCATTCCTGCCATCACAATTCAGGAGATCCTTGCGGGCTGTGCCGATTGTGTTGGCGTCACACCCCCGCTTGCCTGATTTCGCGCCGCCGGGTGGCAAGGGAGGGGCAGGCGACGGGCGCCGTTGCCCGGCGCGGGCCGCGCTGTTAAGGTGGCGCTGGGGTACTGCAAGGGTTGGGAAGAGCGATGTTTCGCTTCGCGCCACGAGACCGATATCCGGAACTGCGGCCCGAACTTGCCGACGAGTCGGGGCTGGTCGCCATCGGGGGCAACCTGCAGCCCGCCCGGCTGCTCGAGGCTTATCGGCGCGGCATCTTTCCGTGGTACGACGAAGACCTGCCCGTCTGCTGGTGGTCGCCCGATCCGCGCGCCATCTTCGAGTTCGACGGCCTGCACGTGGCGCGGCGGTTGCAGCGCACGTTGCGTTCCAGCCGCTTCACTGTGACCGCCAATCTCGATTTCGCTGGAGTGATGCAGGGCTGCGCCTGCCGCGCGGAAGGGACCTGGATCACGCGGGAAATGTACGAAGCTTACCTCGAGTTGCATCGACTGGGCCACGCCCACAGCCTGGAAGTCTGGTGCACCGGTCAGCTCGTCGGCGGCATCTACGGCGTGGCACTGGGGGGCTTCTTTGCCGGCGAGTCGATGTTCTCCTTCGTGTCCGATGCCTCCAAGGTGGCCCTGGTGCATCTGGTCGACAGGCTAAACACACGCGGCTACCAGCTCTTCGATATCCAGATGCTCACCGATCACACGCGGCGGCTGGGCGCCATCGAGATTCCGCGCGTGGAATATCTGCGCCGCCTGCGGCAGGCGCTGGCGCAGCCCGTGACCTTCTCCTGAACTCCGTGGTTGGAAGTTGAGTCGATGCGCGCAAAGTAACGGGGAGCCCGGCCAGGCTCCCCGTAGGGATTGTTTCGATAGTACCGAGAGAAGGGGCTGAGCCTCAGGGAGAGACAGTAGGGGTGTGAGTCTCGGTGCCGGTGGGTTTGACCATGAGGAGCTCTTGCCGGTAAATGGGCACTTCGCGGGGCGCTTCGATGCCCAGGCGAATCTTGCCCCGTTCGACGTCAACGACGGTGATACAGATGTCCTGGCCGATCCTTATTTTTTCGCCCAGCTTGCGCGTCAGTACCAGCATAGTTGCAGCCTCCTCTCGGTTCCGTGTCTCATCTGGGACACTTGGATTCTAACCCACGTTTTCTGCGCGGGCGGAAAAGTGGTGTGCGGATGGGTCCAGGATTTGCCAGGAAAGGTCGGACCGGAACAGTAGGAACGTTCGTGACGCCGCGCTCGCGCAACGGCGTGGTGACAGCGTGGCGTCACCGCATCGGCCCGCTCTGAACTTGAATAAATCTGCGGATGTCCGCGTGTGCCTGGCTCGCTGACGGTCAGGCATTCGCGCAGTTGTCGCGCGCGTTCCGCAGCTTGCCCGGTCGCGCGTGCCCGCACCCGCTGTCACTTCAGGCGAACTTGGCGGCGAGGTCGCGTGTCCTTGCTGCGTCGCGTCGGGGACGGTGTCCAGAAGCGGGCTAGATCTTGCCCGGGAAGGTCGTCTCGCGGCGGAGGGCCGCGCCCGACGGGGCTTCCTGCGCGGGCACGTCCCCTTCGTAGGTGAAGAGCACCGTGTGGGCGATGGAGCCGTCGGTGTGGTATTCGAGCCGGCGCTCGGCGGCCTCGCGGCCCGGGCTGCCCACGTAGAACGTGTCGCTCAGCTTGCGCGACGAGTGAAGGCGATAGGGATGAACCCGTCCGAGGTAGGCGGCCTCGCGGCGCAGCGGGTCGTTGGTGCCCGCGGCCGAGGCGCGGCGGTCATCGCCGTAGTAGTAGATGACCGTGCTTCCCACCGTGCCATCGGAGTTGAAGAGGATCGAGTAGTCGCGGCGTTCTTCGCCCGCCGGGCCAGCCAGGAAAGTCTCGCTTTCGGGATGGCCCGCCACGGAGGAGACGTGCGGCGGCGCCAGCTCTAGCCCGACGCGTTGCGTTTCCGGGGCAGAAAGCGCGGGAGCGCGGCTCGCCGCGGGATCACTGGCCAGCTTGCTGTCGCCGTTGGCACTGCCATTCGTGCCGTTGGCGGCATCGTGTTCACTCTTGGCGGCGGGCAGGCGCGAGGCGTGTGCCGGCTTGCCCGCAGCTTCGGGCAGCAGCTTCTCGAGTGCTTCCAGCCCGACGCGCTGGCACCACGGGCCAAACCCCTCTTCCGGCCAGCGTTCTTTCTTGAACCGTTCGAGCAAGGGCACGAGCGTTGGGACGATCTGGGCGAATGGCACCAGGTCGCGCAACGTGAAGCTGAGCTGCGTGCCCGCAACGTTGCCGCCCACGAACAGCGTGTACTTGTCTCCCGAGCGGCCCACGAGGCCGATGTCGCTCTGGTACGGGCGGGCACAGCCGTTCGGGCAGCCCGTCATGCGCACCGACAGGGCTTCTTTCTCGAGCCCGAGCTTGGCCAGCTCGACCTCGAGCTGGTCGATGAGATCGGGCAAGGCCCGCTCTGATTCGGTGATCGCCAGCCCGCAGGTCGGGATCGCCGGGCAAGCCATGCTGTGCTTCTGCACCATCGACAGCTCATCGGGCCGCTTGACGCCGTGCTTGGCCAGCGTCTTGTCGATCTGGGCCTTGGCCCCTTCGTCGAGGTTGCACAGCAGGATGTCCTGGATCGGCGTGATGCGGACCTCGCACTGGTACTTCTCGATCAGCGTGCGCAGGGCCGTGCGCAGCCGGAACGAGCCTTCGTCCTTGATGCGGCCATACTCCACCGACAGGCCATAGAAGTATTTCCCGTCCCCCTGGGGCTGCCAGCCGAGATGCGGATCGAAGCGAGTTGCGTCGATCGGCCTGGGCGGCAGCGGCGTCGCGCCCAGGTAGCCCGCGAGTACTTCGCGGAACTTCTCGACGCCCCAGTCGTGAACGATGTACTTGATGCGGGCCCGCTTGCGGTTGCCGCGATTGCCGTGGTCGCGGAACAGGCGGACGACCGCCTCGGCCGCGTTCAGCACCGCGCTGGCGGGCACGTAGCAGATGGGCTGCGCCAGGTGCGGGAACGTCTCGGCGTTGCCATGCGTCATGCCCATGCCGCCGCCGACCAGCACGTTGTAGCCAACGATCGTGCCCGCCTCGACGATGGCGAGCAGCCCGAGGTCCTGGGCATAGATGTCGATGCAGTTGTCCTCGGGCAGGGCCAGCCCGGTCTTGAACTTGCGGGGCAGGTACACCTTGCCGTAGAGCGGTTCCACGTCGCTGGCCGCGTTCTTGTCGGCGCTGTCGATCTTCTTGCCGTTGAGCCAGATCTCGTGATAAGCGGTCGTGCGCGGCGCGAGATGCGCGGCCAGTTCGGCCGCCACTTTCTGCAAGTCGGCATGCACGCCGTCGTGATGATGCGGGGCCGGGCAAGCCATCACGTTGCGCTCCACGTCGCCGCACGCGCCCAGCGTGCTCAGCAAGCATTCGTTGATGCCGGCGATGGTCGCCTTCAGGTTCTGCTTCAAGACGCCGTGGAACTGGATGCCCTGGCGCGTGGTCAGCCGCAGCGTGCCGTTGGCGCAGGAGTCGGCCAGCTTGTCGACGGCGAGATACTGCTGGGGCGTGAGCCGCCCGCCTGGGATGCGGCAGCGGACCATGAACATGTAATGCTTGCCGACGCCTTGCTTGCTGCGGTTCTTGCGCGCGTCGCGGTCTTCCTGCTGATAGGTGCCGTGGAACTTGAGGAGCTGCTTCTCGGCCTCCTCGAAGTGATCGGCGTCGCCGGCCAGGGTCTCGGCGATCTGGCCGCGCAGTTGCCGGCTCTGCTCCTTGAAGCCTTCCACCGGAGAGAGCTTGGCCGCGGGCTGTTCCTTGGTTTCGACCCTGGGATTGGCTTGCGCTGGACTTGTCATCGAACCTGCCCTGTCCCCGGCGATCCTCACCGAGGTTCTCTAGACGGAAAGTGTGGTACGAGAGGGACTTGCGAATCAGGCGGGACCGTGGCGCGGGCGCCGCCCTCACGACGCGCGCCTGTGTAAACTCTATGCAATCCAGCCGGGATTATCCAGGTGATTCTTCGGCTTCTACGTACTTTGCCCATC
>JBFWSD010000416.1:0-6292 GCA_050248575.1 Gemmataceae bacterium | reverse complement strand
CGGCCTGCTGGCCGGCCAGTTTCTTGAGCTCGGCGGCCCGCTTCTCGGGGTCGGCGATCTTGGCGGCTTCCTTGATTTTCTTGCGGAGCTTGTCTTGCTCTTCTTGCAAGCGGGCCAGCTCGCGCTGCGCCTCATCAATCTTCTTGCCGAGGCGATCGAGCTCTTGCTCGCGGCGGTTCTCGAGGGCCCGGACCATCTCTTCGAGGGACTCGAGGCCAGCTTGCTGGCCTCGTTCGGCTTCGGCCAGGTTGTTTTGGCGGATGTTGCGGCCCGCCTCGCCCAGCTGCTCCTGGACGGTGCCCTTGCGTCCCGTCTGGGCTGCCTCCTTGAGAGCCTCGGCCAGCTCGGGTTCGAGCTGAGCCCGCTCGCGGGCGACTCGTTCGATCTTGTCGAGCAGCTGCCCGACACGTTCCCCCAGCTTGCGCTGGAGCTCGCCCGCGGCATCGAGGGCGGCCCGCTGTTCGTTGGTCAGCGCTTCCGGCCGCATGCCGCGCGTATCGGGGTTGGCCAGGTCGCGCGTGGCCTCATTCAGCCGACGCTGCTCGTTGAGCAGATCCTTGGTTTCCCCTTTGACGGAATTGATGCTGCCCCAAGGCTCAAGCAACTTCGATAGCTCGCCCAGCGTGTTTTCCACGTTCTCTTGGTGTGCCCGGGCGGCGCCGAGCGGGCCCGCTTCGTCTTTTTCCGGTGGCTTGGGGTCGACCGCCAGTTCGTCCGCTTTGCGGGCATTGGTCAACTCGGGCTCGATCTGCGGCAGTTCCTCGCGGGCCAGCCTTTCCAGCTCCGCGGCAACGATCTCCATACGATCCTGCGCGCCCGAACGGGGCAGCTTGTTGTCGGCCTGCGCCTGGAGGACCCGCTCAACATCGGCGCGAAGTCCGTTCTCCTTGTTGCCAATGCGGGCCCGGATCTGCTGCTGCATCTGCTCGGCCTGGAAGACCTGGTCGAGATGATCGGTCTTCTCCCCCTGAGCGGGCTTGAGGCGGCCGGTGTTGCGCCAGTGCTGCTCGGCAGCGATGATCTTGTCGAGGGCTTCTTGCTGGTTCTTGCGCTCGCGCAGGAGGGCGGCCTCGATGCGCTTCTGATCGTCGTTGAGGCGGGCTTCCAGCGTGGGGCGGCCCACAATCAGGAGCTCCACCTCATGACTGTGCCCGGGAGCCTTGTCCACCGAAACGTCGTCGAAATCGTCGGCGAAGGCCTGGAGGGTGATGATGTCCCCCTCTTGCAAGGGCGGGAAGCCAAGTGAATCGAGCGCAACCCGGCGTTCGACATCGATCAGCTTATTCCGCAGCTTGAGCGGCCTGGTCGGCAGGGGCAGCGGTCCGCCCAGAGCGACCGCGAGGACCGGGACGGCCCGTTCCAGCCCGGCGTGATCGTAGAGCATCACCCGCCGCGGCGCGTCGTTCTCGCCCGCACTGGTGCGCCGGCGCAGCTCGAGGTAGCTCGAGCGGATGGCGAACTGCGGATCACGCGCACTCACCTTGAGAGTGATCTCCGCGTTGGGCAGCAAGTAAAGACTGTCGCGCGTCCGCGCGGGCCGATCGAGATTCACCGTCGGGGCCGGATCGGTCAGCAACTTGAGCTCGAAGAGCCGGGTGTTGCCCAGCCCGGTTTCGTCTTCGATCCGCAGCGCATACATCCCATGCAGCCTGGGCAGGAAGTCGACCGCGAGCGTTTTGCGATCCGGGCCCAGTCGGGCGGGCACCGGGTTCCACACTTCCTGAGCTGCTGCCAGCGCCCCCATGAAGCTGAGCGGCTGTTCGCTCCCCAGCAAGCCTGTGAAGGCCGCTTGCCGGGTGAGGGGCTGGTCGGGTCGATACTCGATCCAGGCGCGCGCCAGCGGACGATCGACTGCCGCCCGCAATGACACGCGCGTTCCATTCACGGGCTGCGCAGCATCGGGATCGGTCAATGGCGCGGGCACGATGTTGCCCGTGCCGTCGGGCAGGTTCTGGGCGGCAAAGCCCGTGTACTCGGGGTAGGTCAAACGCACGATCGGCGAGGGCCGCCCCTCGAACGGCATCAGCACGGGGGGCGGTTTCACGTCTACCTCATAAGGCCCGGAAACTACATCGTTCGCATAGACCTTGAAGCGAAAGGTGTTCTCGACGCGATCCACGCGGGCGAGCAGCGTGCCCGCGCTGTCTCCTTGTTTGCGGATGTTGACCGTCTGCCGCGTCGGGCTGAGACCATCGAAGATGACCACGGCGTTATCGGGAATGATGCCAGCCAGCTTGCCGCGCAGCTCGAAGGTCTCACCGCGGGCCATGCGCGCGGAGTAATCGAGTTCGAGCTGTGTCTTGGTGGGCCACTCGAGATCGCCAAACGGATCGGCCAGCCGAGCCAGCGCAGTACGAGAATCGCCGGGGAAGAAAGTGAGGAGCACGCCGGCGACGGCGACGCCGGCCAGCATGGCGAGGGCCGCTGCCCCCAGCCCTTTGGCGCTCACCACGCCCTTGAAATCGTAGTGCTTGACTTCACGCAGCGTCTGGCGAACCGCCTCACGGCGCAGGGCAGCTGACTCATCGTTCCGTTCAGGCTCTTGCAAGAACTGAACGGCACTGGCCAGACTGTCGTTCAGGTTCGGATAGGCCTTCTCGATAGTGAGGGCCAGCGACAGATCGTCGTCGGGTTCCCGCAGCGGGCGGATCAGCCAGCGCAATGCCAGGGTGCCGGCCGCGGCCAGGAAGCCAACCAGAAAGACGCCGCGCACCAGTCCTGGCAGATGCAGTTTCCAGTCAAGAAAGCCGGCGAGGCACAATAGCCCCAGCACGACGGCAATCAGCCTGCTGCCTCCACGCGTGGTGATGACGAAGCGAGAACGACAACGAAGGGCGGCCAAGCGCTTCTGCAGTGGGTTCATGGCGGCTTCCCGGCGCGAGGATCGAATGTCCCGACCACTGCGCCCTCTGAAAAGAGGGCACTCCTGCAAATTCACACTGTATTGTGGCCTGGAGAAGGCGGGGAAACAATAGCGAAAGAGATTTCCTGGACAAGTGTTACAATCGAGCCACATCGAACCGGTTTGGCGGTATTCAATCGGCCTGCTTCATTCTCGCACTGATCCTCTCCATGCGGGCACGGTTCACGCCCAGGTCGCTGCGGCCCGCGCGCGAGGCGGAACGGAACTGGATCACCTTTGCCTCCGCATCCACGTAGAACTCCACGTCGTCGACAAAGCGAAAGACGAGGCTCGTGGCCTCCGCGTGCAGGTAGTTGCCCTCTTGGGTAACAATGAGCGTGCGTGGCTCGGCTGCGAGGGCAGCTTTCAGCCGCCGCATGGCGTCCTGGGGCGAGTCGGCGAACGGAATGGGGGCCATGCCGTGCTCCGGGTCGCTGGCCTGCGACGAGACACAGTTGGGCGAATCCGGGCAGGCCGCGAGCTTACCGTCGCGCAGGCCCAGGCTGTCCGGCTTGCTCGAAAAGAAGCTCAGCACTGCCAGCCCTCCGCATGCCAGAACGAGCAGGATCGCGAGAATGATGTAGAAAGTCCGCCGCTTCATGGAGTTTGCCCGAGGTGGAGTGACTTCCACTGGCTACACTATGCGTGTTACCACATCGAGCAACGCCGGGTGGCACCTTGACCGAAAAAGAGTGGCAACTCTCGAACAGCCCGTATGAGATGATCGCCGCCTTGCCGGAGCGCGACCAGGCGGACGAGCGCAAGCTGCGCCTGTTCGGAGCTGCTGCCTGCCGCCGCCACTGGGAACGCCTGATGGCTTTCGATTTCGTCGACTCCGTGGAGGTTGCCGAGAAGTTTCTCGAAGGAGAGATCGACGCGCCCGAGTCGCACCGTCTCTACGACGCTTTCATGGAAGCTTCCGTGCCTGCTCTCGAAGCGAGTATCGGAGTTGCGGGCTGGGCCCTGTTGATGCAGCCCTTCGAAGACACCGCGGCCGAGACCATCTGCGACGCACTTGTTGATCTGGTCTTGCTTCATTCCGGGCTGGAGAGAGATGGCCCGGGCTGGGAAAAGGCTGTCCGCGCCGAGAATGCCGCGCAGGCGGACATCGTCCGCGAGGTGTTCGGCAATCCATTTCATCGGCCCAGGGTGTTGCGAGCCTGGCTCGACTGGCGTGACGGCACTGTGGGCAAACTGGCGCAGGCAGCGTATCACGAACGCACCTTGCCCGACGGATTGCTCGAGCCTGTTCGGTCAGCATCCTGGCCGATGCTCTCGAAGAAGCGGGCTCCACAAGCAAGGCGATCCTGGGCCATCTGCGCGGCCCAGCCGTGCACGTGCGCGGCTGCTGGGCGGTAGACTTGTTGAGCAAGTGGGGTTAATTCACGGTCACAGCATCCGCGTCATCTCGCCGCGCAGGACGGCTTTCATGTTGAGCTTGTAGCCCTCGACGCCGGGCTGGCCGTAGGGATTGATGCCCATCAGGCGGCCTTCCACCACGGTGGCCAGCATCAGCATCTGCATGAGCTGCCCCATGACGTGTTCGGACAGGCTGGGCAGCACAAGGTCGGCGGTCGGCCGGGCCGCTTCCCAGTAGGCACGTTTGGTGCCCTGCCAGGCCGCGTCGATCAGGTCGGGATAGCCCTTGCGCGACATCACGTTCAGCTCGTCTTCGTTGCGCTCCGACATGCCGATCATGATGGGTGGCGTTTTGGGAGTCTTGACGACCAGGTTGTTGACGATCTTGTCGCGGGCGCCGTCTTGATGTTGCTGCCCGCGCGAGTGCAGATCGCGGGTGTGGACGCTGGAGATGGGGGTGGCGCCGCGGCCCTGCTTGCCCAGGCTTTCGGCCAGCAGCTGATCGTACCACAGCCCGAGCGCTTCGAGCTTGCGCGACCAGACCGCCAGCACGCGGACGTTCTTGCCCAGCTCTTCGTTCATCAGGTGATTGACAGCCGCATACTGCAAGACCGGGTTGCGCTCGAAGGGCTCGTCGAGGAAGAGCCGGGTCATGGCGGCAGCGCCCAGCAAGAGGGCACGCACATCCAGCCCCATCACGGCGGCGGGCAGCAGCCCTACTGGTGTAAACACCGAATAGCGGCCCCCCACGTTGTCGGGGATGGTGAGGATCTCGTCGTCGGTGTAGCCGTCGGCCTGGAAGAGGGCGCGCGTCTTGCCGTCGGAGCCGGTCACGGGCACGATGAGCTGGCGTAGATAGTCGGAACCGCCGCCGTAATATTCGCCCGCTTCTTTGCGGAAAGCGCGGAACGCGGCCGAGGTCTCCAGCGTGGCCCCCGACTTGCTGATAACGATCACGCCCCAGCGTTCCTCGCGCGACTCGGGTTCAACACAAGTGTTCTGGAGCAGCTCGAGGAGCTCTTGGAGGGAGTCGTTGTCGAAGTTGTTGCCCTCAAAGTAGATCTGCGGCACGTCTTGCCGATCCTTGAGCAACATCTCGTTGTGGTAGCTGTTGCACAAGGCCTGGTACAGGGCCAGGGGCGCCAGATACGAACCGCCCACGCCAAGCACGACGACCCGCCCCGCCTGCGCCTTCAAGCGCGCCGCCACCGTGAGGACTTTACCCAGGTCGCTTTGTTCGCCCTTGCGGCGATGATTGTCCAGGGTTTTCTGGGGCAGATCGATGAAGCCGGCCTCGAGGGGCTGCATCTCGGGGGGTACATTCGGCAGCTCGCGTTCCGCCGCTATCTGGCTGCGAACTTGCTTCATCTGCTGGGCCATGTCACGCAGGCGGGCGGGCGACAGGAAGTGCTTGGCGCGCAGCTCGGCTGCCGGGCACCATTCTTCGATCACCGGAACCAGCAAGTTCTGATACTCGTACGAAATGGTTTCGTCAGGAAGTTGCATGCTGCCTTCGCCCGTCTTTCTCGTGAGACTGACCGGTTGCCTGGCTCCACCTTGCCGAAGGGACAGCGCTCCTGAAGAACGGGAAGGATTCCGAATGGAGCGCCCGGTCTATCGCGACGCGAACAAGCGACGTGCGATCACCGATCTTCCCGCCGTGCGCGGCCACGCGCGCACCGTGCCGATTCTGTACCCGATACTGTACTCTGTGGGGGTGTCCAGGTAAACTCCCTGCATGAACATTCATGATCTCATGCGTGAACTACGCGAACCGGGGCAGACCAAGCTCGTTCTACTTGTGGCCGACGGCCTGGGCGGCCTCCCGATGGAACCGGGCGGCAAGACTGAACTCGAATCGGCACGCACCCCGCATCTCGATGCTTGCGCGCGTGAAGGCGTATGCGGGCTGAGCTTGCCGGTATTGCCCGGCATCACCCCGGGCAGCGGCCCGGGTCATCTCGGCCTGTTCGGCTATGATCCGCTCGAGTACCGGATCGGCCGCGGCATTCTTGAAGCTCTCGGCATCAA
>JBFWSD010000415.1:0-6294 GCA_050248575.1 Gemmataceae bacterium | reverse complement strand
CTCAACTCCTCGCCGGCACTTGCCAAGGAGTATCTGGCCATCGGCAACGACGAGGGCGCCATCGACTTCTACCCCGTCGATGTCGACCCTAAACGTGATGCTGCCAAGGCCGTGTGGAGCTTCCCCATCAGCACGGCGGGCAAGGTCAACGGAGCCATTGTGACGTCGCCCGCCATCGCCGACGGACGAGTCTATTTCGGCGGCGAAGACGGCATCCTCTACGGCCTGGGGCAGGGCCCGGAGGCCCCGCTGGTCGAGGCCGTGAAGTCAGAGCAGGCTCATATCTGGCCTGGCAAGCAGCTCAAGGGATCGGAGTGGCTGACGGCCGGCGGTGACATGGGGTTCAGCTTTGTTGCCGCGGACACGCAGCTCGAGCCGCCGCTGCGCGTCCGCTGGCGGACGCGGATCTGGGGCGTGCGGAAGGGGGGCGCCGTGGTTGCCGACGGCAAGGTGTTCGTCTCCGGCCGCAGTGGCCAGCTCGACGCCCTGGATGCAGAAACCGGCGAGGTCATCTGGCGCTACATCCACCCGCACGTCGGCAGCTTCTGTGCACCGACCTACGCGGAAGGCAAGCTCCTCGTGCTTCGCGGCGGGCTCGGTTCTCCGGGAGCGAAGGGCCAGGATGGCATCTGGTGTCACGACGCCAGTACGGGAAGACTGCTCTGGCATGTGCCACAGCCGCAGCCGACTGCAGGCTACGGGGCGGCTTCGGAAGGTACTCCCGCCTACAAGGGCAAGGCCTTGGCCTGCTGGAGCGACCTCGCGGGCGGGCTGCATCTGGCTGCCTATTCGCTGACCGATGGCAAGGAGGTCTGGTCGCGTCATCACAAGCAGTTGCTGCCGGCGCTCGAGAATCCAAACGTCATCGTCACCCAGGGCGCCGTGGGCGCGGACAAATGGTTCTGTTCCTTCAACCAGATGACCAGGAGAGCGGAAAAATCAAAGTCGGGGCTGACCCTGGCCCTGAATCCCGAGAACGGCGACATCCTCTGGAAAAGCGCCGAGGTCTACATCGACGGACGAGATCGCTACTACATGGGCCGCGTCTCCTTCCGCAACAAGCTCGTGGTGGTCTTCCACCAGGGCGTTGCCGGCACTGCGCTCGATGCCGAAACCGGCAAGGTCCTGTGGAAGGGAGGCAACGTCAACTGCTACGCGGTGCCGTTGAGCGACGTCTATCTGGAAAGTCAGGGCAAGTCGGGCACGATCAGTGGCGCTTATTGCGGCGCCCACGCCTTCGCCAACGGCCACTGGTACGGACAGGCCGGATTCAACAGCTCCCTCATGGTGGCTCGTACGCTGGCCGCCAAGAAGGAAACCGAGGTGTGGAGCTGGCTCACGCAGGGACGGAGCTGCGCTTGCCCGGCTCCCGCTTACGGCCGGCTCTACTACTGCTCCAATGAAGGCGTCGTCTATTGCTTCGAGAACGAGAAGAAGGACAAATGAAGGCTCAATCCTGGCGGGTCGACGGATGGTGATGAGTGACTTGATGGCACGCCTGCGGATTCGCGAACCCGGTCCGAGAAGCGTTCTCGAGCCCGACCTGGGGCAAGCCTATCGCGACTATTTGGAAGTCCGCATTCAGTTCTTGCTCGAGCGCTATCGCACGCATCCCGACTTTCCGGGTGTGCACACCGGCTACAACGCCTTGACGGGCGTAGACTTCGCCACGTGCGACCTGGTCTCGTACTCGTGGATCAACGGTCGCGGCGCCTGTGTGTTTGCCCTCTTTGCCGACGCCTTTCCCGCCTACCGCGAAGAGCTGTTGCGCTTCGCCCGCAAGGCGATCGAGACCATGGAACAGCACATGGATTGCCATCAGGGCTGTCTCCCCTTCATGGTCAATCTCGATGGCAGTGAACGGGTCATCCAGCAGCCCGTGCGGGCCGGCCGCCGAAGCGACAGCGACCTCCATGGCTGTCAGGGGTTTCTCGAGTACGGCGCCCGGGCGAAGGATGCCAGGCGCGTTGCCACGGCCAGGCAAATGTATGTCGATATCGTGCGCGCCATCCGCAACAACGACTTTGTCACCCAGCCGACGCCAACGCCTGCCACGCAACGGCCCCACTGTTTCTTCACGATCAATGTGGCCAACGTGTTCGTCAAGCTCCTGGGCGAGACCTCGTTTCTCGAAGACGCTCGGACGATGGTCGAGAACTCGATCGACAGCTTCTACATTCCGGAGTGGGGAGCGGTTGTCGAGCGCATCAACACGACGGGCGGCCCCTTCGTTGACGACAAGGGCCATAGCGTGGTTGACCCGGGGCACACCATCGAGTTCCTTGCCTTCGCTCTGGAATTCGCACGGCTCGCCGACGCGCACGGCATGAAATCCGCCATCCAGGACCGGCTCGACCAGCTGGCACCGCAATTGTTGCGCTGGAATCTGGAACACGGCTGGAATGCACGGCGCGAGGGGATCTACAAGAACATCGACGCGCGCAGCCATGCCCCGCTCAACTCCGACATGCCCTGGTGGTCGCTGCCCGAGGCGCTGGTCGCCTTGCTGCTGGCCTACGAGCGGACCGGCGCCGACGAGTTTCTCGAGCGCTATCGCCAGGTCAACAACGCTTACTTCACGCACTTTCTGAATCCACAGACGCACTATGGGCCGTTTCAGACTCGCAGCGGCACGACCGGTGAGCCGATCGACGTGGTTCCGGCGTGCAAGTTCCAGGACCCCGAGTTTCACGCCGGACGGAACCTGCTGGCCTGCGTCCACATCTTGAATCGCCTCCGTGGAGAAGTTGAGTGACCACGCCCGAACAAAGGACGGAAGTATCCAGGTTCCGTCAGCGCTTGCGGGAATACTTGCCCGGCATCTTCTTGCTGGGAGCCAACATTGGCACGGGCAGCGTCACGGCCATGGCGGTGGCCGGGGCCACCTACGGCATGTCGCTGCTCTGGGCCATTGCCGTATCCTGCCTGGCCACCTTCTTCTTGATCGAGATCTACGGCCGGCTCACGCTCGTCACGGGCGAAACCGCCCTGTACGCTTTTCGCAGGCACTTGCATCCCGCCGTGGGCATCTTCATGATCGTCGGGCTGACCGTCGGTGTGCTCGGCAGCGTCATCGGTGTGATGGGCATTGTCGCCGACGTGAGCTACGAATGGTCGAAGCTCTACATCGAAGGCGGCATCAAGCCCGTCTACTGGGCCCTGTTCTACATTCTGCTCGTCTACGCGCTGTTCTGGAACGGCACAACGCTGTTCTTCGAGAAAGCCCTGGCGGTCATGGTGGCCATCATGGGCGCCAGCTTTGTCGTCAACTTCTTCGTGCTGGCCCCGACGCCGGGCGAGATCCTGCGCGGTTTGATCCCGAGCCTGCCCGAAGTGCCTGCCGGCGCGAACACGGGGCCATTCCTGGTAGTGGCCTCGATGGTCGGCACCACGGTGGCCTCCTCGATGTTCATCATCCGCAGCACGCTGGTGAAGGAAGCGGGCTGGACCGTCCAGGATTTGCCGATACAGCGACGCGATGCGCTGGTTTCGGCTTCGATGATGTTCGTCATGAGCGCCACCATCATGGCGGCGGCAGCGGGCACCCTTCACGCCGCCGGGCAAGGTTTGACCCGGGCCGCGGAGATGGTCGGCCTGCTCGAACCGGTTGCCGGCCCCTTCGCTGTCACTCTTTTCGTGTTCGGCATCGTGTCCGCCGGTGTGTCGTCGCAGTTTCCCAATGTGCTGCTGTTTCCCTGGCTGATGTGCGACTACCGCGGTTCCGAGCGAGACATGACCCGCTGGTATTATCGACTGGCGGTGCTGTTGATCTCGCTGCTCGGCCTGATCGTGCCGGTCTTCGAGGCCTCTCCCGTGCTGGTCATGGTGGCCTCGCAGGTGTTCGGTGCGCTGATGCTGCCCGTGACGGTCACCTGCATTCTGATCATCGGCAATAACAAGTCCCTGATGGGCGCACACGCCCATGGCGCGGTGACCAACCTGGTGCTCGTCCTTCTGCTGGCGTTCGCGCTGTTCGTCGCCGTCCTTGGCTTGCGCGGAGTCTTTGAAGCCTTTGTTCAATGATCTGGAATGCGACCGGGCTGGCGTTTTCCTAGTTGAAGGAGGCAGCCACCGCGTTGGACAGGTGCACGAGACGCCAGGGTGCGCGGGATCTCAGGTAGTTGGTGAAGATGATGCAGAATCCGTGAGTCTGCGGGTCCATCCAGACGACATTGCCGGCAGAGCCCGTGTGGCCGAAGACGTGTCGGCCCAGCAAATCGCTCCAGGAATCGGGCTGCCCCAGGTGGTTCAGTTTCCAGCCCAGGCCCCAAGGCTGAGTGCGGCGCACGGGCTCCGGAAGGTCGGGCAAATCATCCAGGCGGTTCGTGGCCATCATCCGCACCGACGCAGGCGCGAGCAAGCGGACATTGCCCCATTTGCCGCCGCCGAGCATCAGGGCACAGATGACCGCGTAATCGTTTGCCGAGCTGAACAGCCCGCCGGCCGGCGAGCCGAATTCTTGCCAGTACTTGCTGTTCCAGTTGCCCTCCTTCACCTTCTGGTACTCGGGGACCGTGGTGCGCACCAGGCGTTCGCGGGCAAAGCCCTTGGAGCCCAGGCCGGTCGACTTCAGCCCGAGTGGCTCCACGATCTCGCTGCGCACGAAGTCGTGAATCGATTTCCCGGAAAGGCGCTGCACAAGCTCGGCAACCGTGACGGTGGCCGAGCTTGAATAGCTGAACTGGGTACCGGCCTTGAAGAGCGGCCGGGCCGCGATCGACTCTTCGATGAACTTCGACAGCGGCGCCTGCTTGCCGCGCAGCTCCGCATTGTTCGGCAACTCGTCGGGCAGGCCCGAAGTATGGGTGAACAGATGCAGCACCTGTGTGCGTTCCTTGCCGTGCACGGCAAACTCCGGGATGTAACGCGTGACTGGATCATTGAGGTTGAGCAGCCCGCGCTCCACCAGGATCATCCCGCTCATGAAGATGATCGGCTTGGTCACGGAGGCCATGTAAAACATGGCGTCGGGGCGGATGGGGCCGGCATCCGCTTCCGGTCCTTGCCGGCCGAAGCTGCGCACGGGAAGTTGCTTGCCCGAGCGGCCAACCACGATCGAGGCCGAGGGTACCGGCGCCTCGGGTCCTTTGGTCCATTTCTCGAGCAAGTCGTAGGCGACCTGCAAGCGGCGCGGATCGAGACCGATGTCCTCAGGCTTTGTCTCAGGCAAACGGCCGACTTCATCGCCACGTTCCGCCCCAGCGAATGACGTGAGAGCCAGCGCTCCGCTACCGGCCGTGACGGCCGTTTGCAACCACTCACGCCGAGTCAGTTCAGATCGATTCATGTCAGACCCTTTGAGTTGAAAGCATCCCGGTCGCTTCGTTAGATGGATCAGCCGGCGGATCTCAGGATCAGTCTCGATCAAGCAGGCCGTGCTTGCGGAGGATTTTCAGGGTGCGGTCGAGCGGCAGCGCCTCCACAGTACGGCCCTGGCCGGTGACGGTCGTCGCGCGAAACAGCGAGTTGTAGACGGCTTCCTCCGTGGCCTCGATGGCGGCCAGGAACACGGGGGACATTGCCTCATTGCCGAGCACCTTCACGGCCCGCGGCGCGATGGCTTCCTCCGGCTTGCTGGCCGGCTGGATGCGCACATCGGCTGCCGTCGAGAAGGCAATGGCGTAATCGCCGCTGCCGTTCGAGGCAGCCGCGCCGGTTCGACCCAGACCGAGCATCGACCGCGCCGCCAGTCGTTTCAGGTTGCGGTGGCCGAGTGGCGCATCGGTGGCGATCACGACAATGACCGAGCCGTCTGCCCGATCCTCGTCCTGGCCTTCTTTTTTCTTGGGCTCGAGCCGGTCCTGCAAGAACCAGCGGCCCAGCTCTTTGCCCACGGGGGCGCCGTTGATGGTCAGCACCCCGCCAAAGTTGGTCTGCACCAGCACGCCAACCGTGTAGCCACCCAGTTCCGCGGGCAAGCGGCGTGAAGCAGTGCCAATGCCTCCCTTGAAACCGAAAGCAACTGTCCCCGTGCCGGCGCCAACCGAGCCCTCCGCGACGGGCCCGTTCCTGGCATTCTTGAGCGCCGCCAATACTTCCTCGCGGCCAACGTGTCGGCCCCGGATATCGTTGAGGTAACCGTCGTTGGTCTCGGCGACCAGCGGGTTGATGGAACGCACGTCCTCGTTGCCCGGCAGGGCCAGCATGTAGTCGAGCAGGGCATCGGCCACGCGGGGCACATTGAGCGTTGACGTGAGCAAGATGGGCGTCTCGATCTCACCCAGTTCGTTTACCTGTGTTGAGCCCATGAGCTTGCCGAAGCCGTTGCCCACAAAGACCGCGCCCGGCACCTTC
>JBFWSD010000414.1:0-6298 GCA_050248575.1 Gemmataceae bacterium | reverse complement strand
CAGAACCATCGCGCCCTGGTACCCCTCCGTGGCATTCAGCAAGGCCGCCGCTTCGTGAGGTGGAGGACGCTGGAGCTCCCGGGGGGAGCGGCGGTTGCCGATCGCCAGGGCGCGACCCTCGTGCCGGTGGAAAATCACGGACTCGCATACCGGCTGCGTTCGCCGGACGTCATCGGCGCCGATGGCGGCCGCTCCCACCGCAGAACCCTGTGGCTGCCCGCGCGCGACGACGGCCCCGAGGTCATCGTCTTCGAAGACTTCCCGCCCAACGTGCCGACCCGCGATGCCAAGATCGATGCCCGGATGCCTGACCCAGAAGGTGTGCAGGTGCTCCAGGCCGCCACCGCCGCGCACGGAAATCGTCACGCTGCTCGCCGGTGTCGCGATGTGGGCAGGCACCGGCCAGCTCACCATGCCGTCCTCGGACACGGTCAAGCCATCGGGGCCTGCTTGCAGGCGGCAGGAAAACTTGCCCTTGCCCTCGCCGCAGGAACTGCACCGGAGTCACTTCTACGTCGGCGTAACTTCTTCACCGAAAGCATGTTCGCACGAATTCTCTACGCCACTCTGGTCCGAGACCCAGCCCAACGGTGTTCAATTTCGCTACAGTACGACGGGCGTCTTGCGCTAAGGAGAACGGGCCCCGTATATGCGAGGCGGGAGCGCGCCCTGGCCCGGGCCGGGAAACAAGTCCATCAGTCGGACAGTGCAGGCTGTGAGGAAGCCCATGCTCAAGGGGACGGGCAGTCGCCGCAACTTGCCAAAGGCAGCGGCAATCGACGCTTCCAGGCTCCCTTCGTTCCTGGCTTCTTGAAAGCTGCGCCGACCACTGCCCCGATAGTGCAGCAGCGCCTCGGAAATCGAGTACACCATGACCGGAAACGTGATCTTCCGTTCAAAGGAAACACTCCGATGCCGCTGGAAGACCTCGTTCAGAAAGGAGTCGCTGGCCATCCAGGACCATACCCGCAGGACCGTTTCGGCCAGAGGAAGTCGCCCCACAACCTCACGGAGAGCGTCATCATCCATGACCATCCCTCGGCAGCAGCTGGCAAAACCACTATTGCAGCTGCGCAAAGGATTTAGGTCAAGCCGAGATGTTTACAGCAGTATTGTGGTAGCCCATGACATAGGGGGCTTTGTCCCCCTCCGCCTTGCGGTGAGCAGGCAGCCAGTTGTCCATCTTGCCGCCGTTCCACGAGGCGTGCTGGACTTCCCAGGCGTGGCTAGTGGACGGGATCTTCTGGGCGCTAGTCGCGCGGGTATCAAGGTGAAACGGGAGCAAGTAACCCGCGGGGTTCACCGGGTCGGGCTGGTACAGGACCGACTTCCCGGTGGAGAGTTTCAAAGCGTTCTCGTCGGCGAACCCTCTGACTCCGGCCATTGTGCCGAAGTAGTGGTCGAACGAGCGGTTCTCCTGCATTAGAAGGACAACGTGCCTGATGTCCTTGAGCGAGCCCTTGGGCGGTGCGGGGTACTGCGCCAAGGCCCGCCTCAGGTTGGGCGGCATCAGGCTCGCGGCAGCCGCGGCGGCTAATCCAGCGGCGGAGCCGAGCAGTCGGCGACGGGTGACAGGTATCGCATCAAGAGCATTGGTCGTCCAGTTCATGTGAGGCACCTTTCGTCGAGAAGATCAATTCGTTTCTGGCCGGTCATCGGGCGTTATGACCCAGCGGTGCGAGAACTCCCCAAAGAGCCACTGCGGCGAGCGTCCGAAATGCCCAAACTCAAGCCGAGCGTGCTTTCCGGCCGACGACGACGGAATGCATGCCATCCTATTTTTTCCGAACTTCAAACAGTCCGTCGGGCACTGGAGCCGTCGCCCCGGTCGGCGGCTCGATTCCCGCCGCTCTAGCCAGGATCGCGGCCACCGAAAGCGGCGATACCCTTTCCTTCCGAACTCCTGGCCGAATCCCGGTTCCATAGACGACCAACGGAACGTGAGTGTCATACGGCCACGGCGTGCCGTGCGTCGTTCCGGTGCCGAAGGTCGCCGAGGAGAGGTAGTATGGTTTCAGCAGCATATATACATCGCCGCACCTCTCCGGGCGGAACGACCGCGCGACCATCTGCCCCGTGGCGTCCGTCACCGGGATGCCGGCCGTCAACGCTGTGCGAGTATACGCTGCTTGAACACCTTCCTGCTTCGCCAGCCACTCGGCCAGGGAGCCTTCGACGTCGGTTTGCTTCACACCCGTCGCCTTCAACGCCTTCGGATTCAGGTAAACCCATGGCCCTGAAATCGCCTCGACCCACTTGCCCATTCCCTTCCCATATTTCTCGACGAGAAACGCCTCGATCTTCGCCGTGGTCGTTGGCTGAACCCTCGCTGCATCCTTACCCTGCTTGCGGCTTACCTCGGGGAGTGGACAAACGCCGTGATCAGCCGTCATCACCAGGAGGTACTTTCCCTTACCGACGTTCGTGTCGAGTACGTCGAGGAGTCGCTTCACAATCCGATCGGAGCGGAGCGTCACGTCAAGTACCTCTTGCGAGTCCGGCCCCCAGGCGTGCCCGACCGCGTCATTCGACGAGAAACTCATGGACAGCAGGTCCGGCGTGTCATCGGCCCCAAGGCCCTCGGCAGTTATTGCCTTCTCGGCCAACTTGAGTAACAGTTCATTGCCGAACGGGGAGGCGTAGACCGCGCTCAAATAGGCCGATCTCGCCTTTGGGTCTGTCGGCTCGAACGGATGCGGGAACACCCGGCCCTGACCGGACACTCCTTTACTTTCGCCGGGCGCGTCGTCCGGGCCGCTCAATTTTGTGTAGTCGAGGTCATCTCGGAGCCGGTTCCACGTCTTGCCGCGCCATTCATCGGCAGGTTTGCCCTTGTTGAATTCTGTTACCCACGCATGGGCTCCATTCGGGTAGTAGGTCGAGGTGACAAATAATCCGGTCCCATCCATCCAGTAACAGGCGTCGGGCAATTTTCCGCCGGGCAACGCAGCCCCGCGGTTCTTGAGTGACAGCGCGACCACCTTGGCCTTACCGCCGGTCCCCCGTTTGATGGCATCGGCGATGGTCGGCTTCAGCAACCGCTCTGGTGAGACACCGCCCCTGTCTCCTTTCTTCTCATCGTCGTCCGCTCCCGCATTCGTACGAGACGGAACCTGTTCGTGCCGGTCGGATCCGACACAGTTGACGGACTTGCCGGCAGATCGCTCATACCAGTCGTTGCCTACAACGCCGTGGTCCGCAGGCGGGCAACCGGTGGCAACTGAGGCGTGTCCCGCCGCGGTGACGGTGTACGCATAGGGGTAATGGCAGTTCTGGAACCATGCGCCGTCGGTCATCAGGCGTTTGAACCCGCCCTCGCTGAATTCCGTCCCCCACCGTCCCAGGTAGTCACCGCGGAACTGGTCGAAGTAAACCAGGACGACGAGCCGCGCGTGGGGCGGGTTCGCCGCGCGGGCAGGTATGGCTGTCAGCACCGCAGTAGTTGCCAGTATCAGAACCCGGCAGAAGCGCGTACTCACGATGGAGCCTCCTTGGACGAAGACAGGGCCAACTATAGGGGTATGGTACTGCTACGCCCTTTCCCAGACCAGAACGTGAAATCCCAGTGGGGTTCGAGTGCGAAATGACTCCGGGCCAGGATTGGAGATTCACTTTGGTCGAGCCATCAAGAACCATAGATCACCGCAACAAAGTCTGCCAGTCTGACCGCTCGCCGCGCGGGCCGGCGCGTTTGGCTGGAACAGCGGATCGATGCGTACGCTTCCATTGAACCACTCTGCCGGTCCCTGGCTGGAAGGCTTCGTACCAACTCGTGTGATGTCCATGCGGAGCTCCTGATCAGTAAGCGTCCGGCCCGGGGACGTCTCGACGGCTCAGGTAGACTGATGGCTTTCTCGCAAAGAGGAGGCCCTCATCATGCCCCGCAAGCGTTCCAACCCCCAGCTCGAACAATTCTGGCGAAAGACGATAGCAGCATGGGAGAAGTCCGGGCAGTCGGCGCGAGCCTTCTGTGCCAGCCGCGAACTTCGAGAGCCGAGCTTTTATAGCTGGCGGCGAACTTTGCGGGAGCGTGATCGTCTGCAACCAACAGCGGCAGAGCGCTTGCCGAAGCTCGTGCCGTTGCGTGTCGTGCCCGAGGCCGTCGCCGTCCTGGAAATCGTCTTGCCCTCGGGGCTGGTGGTCCGGGTGCCCAGCGGTAGCGACGTTACCACGGTTGCCAACCTCGTCGCTGCTTTGAGGGCAGCGACATGCTGACGCTGGGCACCAGTGGCCGCATCTGGGTGTGCCTCGAACCGGTGGACGGTCGTAAGAGCTTCGACGGGCTGTCAGCCGTCATCACGGCACAGCTGGGCCGGGACCCGCTGTCGGGCGATTTGTTCGTCTTCAAGAACCGTCGCGGCGACCGGCTGAAGATCCTGGCCTGGCAAGGGGACGGCTTCGCGCTGTACTTGCGGCGCCTGGAACGAGGCAGCTTCGCTTTCCCGAGTGCCAACGCGGCCGAGGTCAGCGTGACCGCCACCGAACTGGCCATGATCCTGGGCGGCATCGAACTGCAAGACACCCGACGGCGAAAGCGCTATCAGCGTCCCAAGCCTGCGCAGGCATCGACCTGACACTTCTTGGAAATCTTTCAGATCCTCTCCTTTCTCGCGCGACCTTTCGGCGTCTCCGGTGTTTCATAGGCCATGAGCACGGACGCTTCCCTTCCAGCACAGACCACGCCTCGCCTTCCTGAGGATGTGACCACCTGTCACCAGATGCTGCGCGAGTTGTTGACCACCGTGGCCGAACTGCGGACGAAGGTCGACAAGCAACAAGCCCATATTCAGTACCTGGTGCGCATGACTTTCGGTCGACGCTCCGAACGCGTCGAGGGGCCAACCCTGTTTGATGGCCTGGCCGATCCGGAAGCGGCGTCGCGGCCCACGGCACCGGAACCCGAGCCAGCAGAAGTGGTCGTCAAGAAGCGACGCGGCCATGGTCGCCGCAAGCGTCCCGTCGAATTGCCGCGGCAGCAAGAGGTGCTCGACCTCACCGAGGCGGAGAAGGCCTGCCCTTGCTGCGGCGAGCTGCGTGTGCGCATCGGTGCCGACGTCTCGGAACGACTCGACTACCGTCCGGCCAGTCTCTTTGTTCACGCCATTGAACGGCCGACCTACCTGTGCCGGCATTGCGAACAGAAGGGCGAGAACATCCAGGCGGCGCAGGCGCCGCTGCCGCCCACGCCGATTCCGCGCTGCACGTTCGGGGCCGGCTTGCTGGCCCATGTCATTGTCTCGAAGTGGGTCGATCACTTGCCGCTGTACCGACTCGAGAGCATCTTGAGCCGGCTGGGTTTGCAGGTGTCGCGCTCGACCTTGTGCGATCAGACGATGGCCTGTGCCCGTTTGCTGACGCCACTCTATGACCTGATGTGCCGCCGCGTGAAAGCATCGTTCTCTTTGCACACGGACGATACGCCGGTGCGTTTGCTCAATCCGCTCCGCACCGGCTACGCCTGGGTCTATGTCGGTGACCTGACCAATCCGTACACGGTGTTCGACCTCAGTCCTGGCCACCAGCATGAGTACCCCGAGAAGTTCCTGGCCGGCTACCGCGGCTGCATTCACGCCGATGGCTACACGGGCTACAACCCGCTCTATGCCGCCGGCGCCAAGCACGTCGGATGCTGGATGCACGTGCGGCGTTACTTCTTCGAGGCCAAGGAAAGCGATCCCGTTCGGGCACACGAAGCCATTGCCCGCATCCGGCTCCTGTACGCCGTCGAGTCGGAGGCCAAAAACAAGCAATTGTGTGACGCGGAGCTGGCGGTTTATCGGCAGGAGCATGCGCGACCGCTCTTGCAATCCTTCGCCAACTGGCTCGCCGAGGAAGTTCCGCGCGCGCTGCCCAAGAGCAAGATCGGTGAAGCATTCATCTACGCGTCGAAGCAGTGGCCCAGCTTGATCCGGTATGTCGAAGACGGCCGACTGAGCATCGACAATTCACGCGCCGAGCAAGCGCTTCGTCCCGTTGCCCTCGGGCGTCGCAACTGGCTGCAGATTGCTGGTGACGGCGGACTGAAGAGCGCGGCGGTGCTGCTGAGCATTGCTGCCACAGCGAAACGTCACGACGTGAACCCGTGGGTCTACATCAAACATCTCCTCAACGCCTCGGCCGCGCTCCAGCCCGATGCCGACCACAGCGACCTGCTCATCGACGCTTGGGTGCAGGCTCACTCCTCCGGCCCGGCAGCCACCCCCGAGAACTGATTCCGCGACGCGATCTTCCTGGCCAAATCCGGCTCGGAGGCCGCCCCGTGGCGAACGTCCCTGGACCGTACGCTTACCCTGATCAT
>JBFWSD010000413.1:0-6308 GCA_050248575.1 Gemmataceae bacterium | reverse complement strand
TTGAGCTTCTTGAGGAAGGCGTAGAACTCGGGATCCTTGCTGTGGGCGTCGTTGCGGATGCGGTCGGCTTCGGCGTCGGCTTGCCCTTCGAGCTTGCGCTTGTGGGCTTCGGCCTGGGCCTTGATCTCGACGGCCTCGCGTTCGGCCTTGCTGGCGATGTCCCGGGCGAGCTTGGTCCCCTCGCTGTCGTAGTAGGCGACCTTTTTCTCGCGTTCGCTGCGGATGCGGGCATAGATGGCATCGCGAACGCTGCGCGGGTGGCTGGTGCGGCGCAGCCTCACGTCGACCACGTCGATGCCGTACTGGTCGTGGGCCTGCTGGACCAGGCTGTTCGGGCCCGCGGGCTGATCCGCCGCCGTGCGATCGTAGAGCAGCCGCTGGCGGAGTTGTTCGAGGTTGGCTTCCACCTTGCCGGGATCGGTGTTGAACAGGTCGTCCATCTTGAGCTTGCCGATGGCCGCGCCGAGTTGCCCGTTGATGCGTTCGCCCAGCAGCTTGCGGGCCAGGTCCGGCGTGCCCACCCGGCGCAGGAACAGGTCGACTCCTTCGCGGTTGGAAACCTTCCAGCATACGTAGGCGACGACGGTCAGGGTCTTGTCGATGGTCTGCCCTTTGGGGTCGTGCGTGAGGAGCTCGGTCTCGGGCAGGTCGAAGTATTGCAGCCGGCTGTCGATGCGCTGCACCGACTGCACGGGCCAGGGCAGCTTCCAGTGCAGCCCGCCTTGAGTGGCGCCGTCGTAGGTGTCGATGTGCCGCCCGAATTGCGTCACGTAAACGTATTCGCTGCGATCGACGGCGAAGGCCGCGGACAGCCCGGCCAGCACGACCAGCACCAGGAGCAGCAACAAAATCGCAGTTCGCATGATTACCTCGATCAATCGAAGCCATCCAGGCTGGCGAGCCGGCGGGGCAAGCCGCCGGAGGGAAGATCCCGCGTCAGTGTGCATCCTCCGGGGGCTGACACCCCCGGTTCGCCAATGCAAGAGCTTCAGACGTTCTACGGGCTCGTATCGCGGACCGGGCCGCGCTCGGGCAGCTCGCGGTTGGGCAGCATCAGCGGCACCGGCACGCGAAACTGATCCGGATCGAACAACAACAGTTGACGCCGCCCGGGCACCTTGTCGGCGTCGATGAGCACCTTGTCGCGGCCCGCCAGCACCTGGCCCAGGGCGTCCCAGAACAGGCGAAAATCATTGAGCGTGCGCTGGGCGGCCAGCACCTGGGCGCGGCGCTTCTCGTACTCGGCGGGCTGCCCGCTGAAGAGCGCTTGCAGGGCCCGTTCCTGCTCTTCACCCAGCGTGGACCGCGCCTGCAAGCGGGCCATGAAATAGGCAAACTCGGCCTGCGCTGATTCAATGGCGGCCACCTTGCTGGCCTCGGCACGATCGACGATGGCCACTGCCTCCGCCTGGGCATCGCTCTTGGTGCGCAGGGCCATCGCCTCGGCCTGGTTGACCGTGCGATCGCGGTTCTCCATGGCCCGGGCCACCTCGTGATACGCATCCACCACCTGCAAGGGGGGATGCAGGTCGGGCAAGAACAGCCCGGTGATTTCGATGCCCAGCCCGTGCGGGCCATATTGCCGGCAGCGTTCCTCGAGACGTGCTTGCACGCGCTGCTGAAAACGTTCGCGGTCGGCGGTCAGCAGCTCCAGGAAGGCGCGATCGGAAACGGCCTCGCGCAGCACGCTTTCGGCGGTGGCCCGGATGAGCGCTGCGGGATCGTCGACCTCGAAGTGATACACGCGCGGCGCGTTGATCGTGTAGCGAATGCTGGCCAGCAGTTCGACCAGGTTGCCGTCGCCGGTGATCATGACCGCCTCGTCCTCGACGAGGCGAAGCACGTCGCGGTGCTGCGTGGACCAGGTGCCGGAACCGGCGGCCAGGTTGCGGACGGGCCGGAAGCCCACTTCCACCACGTGAACCCGCGCGGGCTGCATCCGGGTCACCCGATCGATGGGCCACGGCCAGTGCCAGTGCAGCCCGGGGCCAAGATCTTCTTCAAGGGGCCGGCCGAAACGCTGCACGATGGCGATCTCGTCCGGCCCAACTTGCGTGAAGCCGCTGGCCAGCCAGACCGCCAGCAGGATCGCAACGGCCCCGACGGCCACGCGCTGCCAGTGATCTTCGAGCCAGTGCGACAGCTCGTGCGGATCGAGGCGGGCCAGTCTCTCGTCGAGCCCGCGAAAGAAGGCCTTGAGCCGTTGCCAGGTCGGGCTCTTTTCGGCCCGCTCGAACCAGAGCAGCCTCATCGAGTTGAGCAAGACCGCCAGCGAACCGAGCTGGTGATAGAGGACGGCCGCCAGCGGCGCTTCCTCGTGCCAGTCCAGCGGCGTCAGCAAGGGCCACAACCAGGCCGTGAGCAAGATGCCAAGACCGTTGACCCCGAACGCAAAGATGACGATGTTCTGGCGGATGATGCGGACGGTTTCGCGCGACAGGCGGATCAAGAGGGGCAAGTGCTCGAGCGGATCGCCCATGAAGACGACGTCGCCCGCCTCGGCGGCGATATCGGCGCCCGTGCCGCCAATGGCCAGGCCAACATCCGCCCGCGCCAGGGCCGGTGCATCGTTGATGCCGTCGCCCACCATGGCAACCGCGAATGGATTCGACGCGGACGGATTCGACGCGGACGGATGCGACGCGGAGAGGGAAAGACGCGGAGACGCGGGGACAGGCGCTTCCACGCTTCCGTCTCCGCGTCTCCGTGTCTCCGTGTCTCCGCGTCCCGATTCCGCGTCTCCGCGTCCCGATTCCCCGCGTCCCGATTCCCCGCCTCCCGATTCCGCATCTCCGTGTCCCGATACCTCTCTCCATCGTTGGAGGAAGGCAGCCTTGTCGGCGGGCAACAGCTCGGCGTGTACCTCGGCAATGTCGAGCTGGCGGGCAATCGAATCGGCCACCGCGCGGCGATCCCCCGTGAGCAGGGCAAGCCGGTCGATGCCGATGGCCCGCAACTGGGCGAGCACGCCGGCTGCCTCCGCGCGCATGCGATCGCGGGCGCCGATGACGCCCAGAATGCGGCGCGCGTCGCCCTCAACATTGGCGATCAGGAGGGGGGTCTGCCCGCTGGCGTCGAGGCGGGTCAAGAGCGCGTTTACGTCATCGCCCAGCTGGAAGCCTTGCTCTTCGAGGAGACGGCGATTGCCGACCAGAATACGAGCCGCGCCCGCCTGGGCGATGACGCCAGCGCCGGGCTGCGTTTGCAGATCGGCAACTTCGGCAAGAGTCAGGTTGCGGCGTCGCGCTTCCGCCACCACGACCACGGCCAGCGGATGCTCGCTCTTCAGTTCGGCGCTGGCGGCCACGCGCAGCAGTTCATCCACACTGATATCGCCGAGCGGAAGAAGATCGCCGAGCTCGAGCTTGCCCTCGGTGAGGGTGCCCGTCTTGTCGAAGGCGATGGCCTCGACGGCGGCCAGCCGCTCGAGGGCCGAGCCTCCCTTGATGAGGATGCCGGTGCCCGCCAGTCTGCCCAGGGCGGCAATGATGGCCGCAGGGGTCGCCAGGATCAAAGCACACGGGCAGGCCACGACCAGCACCGCCAACGTTGGATCGATCGAAAGCCGGGCCGCCTCGTAGAAGCCGCGGCCCGTCCAGTTGAGCAGGAGGGCCACCACAAAAGTCAGCGCCGCCAGCACCAGCACCACGGGCAGGAAATAGCGGGCCATGCGGTCCGCCGTCCGTTCCAGGCTGACCTTGTCTTTCAGGGCCCGCGACGTCAGCTCGATGACCTTGCCCGCCACGGTGTGCTCGGCAAGCTTCTCGGCCTCGATCGTCAAGGCGCCGAACTGGTTGACCGAGCCCGCCAGCACCGCATCCCCCGGGCCAAGATCGACGGGCAAGCTCTCGCCCGTGAGCGCGCTCAGATCGACGGCCGACCGCCCCTCGATCACCTTGCCGTCGACCGGGACCTTGGCTCCCGGCTTGACGACGATCCGGTCGCCCACCTGGAGTTCGTGGGTGAAGATGCGGACTTCTTGCCCGTCGCGCAGCAGCCAGCAACGCCGGGGAAAGACCTCGACGAGTTTCTGGATGGCCCGCTGCGTGCGGGCAAAGGTGATGCCTTCGAGGCATTCTCCGACGAGGCCGATGAAGACAACCTCGGCGGCCACCAGCGGCTTGTTGAACAGGATGGCGGCAATCGCCGCGATGGCCAGGGCCAGGTCGGCGCCGATGCGGCCCTCGAACAGGCTCTCGAGCGAGGTATAAAGGACGCGTGCCCCCCCCAGCACCGCGGCGATCAGTGCCCAGCGATAGCCGTAGATCTCGCGCGGCCAGGTGGGCAGATCGAGGGCAAAAGTCGCCTGCAACCAGCCCGCCAGCGCGGGCCACAGATCGGCCCCGATCAAGATGCCAAGCAGCCCCGTGAGCAGATAAAGCGAGAGATTGCTTTCCTGCTCGAAAGCCGAGTCTACATGAGAGATCTCGCGGTGCATTGCTGCCTTGCGGGTAGGAAACTGGTGCTTCCAAACTAAGGGGGCCGGCGCGCAGAGTCAAGGTTCGCGTTGGTCACTTGTCATTTGTCACTTGTCATTTGTCATTTGTCATTTGTCACAGTGACAAGTGACAAGTGACAAGTGACAAGTGACAAGTGACACCTACAACATCATCGTGGCTACCCAGACATCCAGCGTGAAGCAGCTTCCCCCCGGGCCGCCCCATCACTGGCTGCTCGGCAACCTGCGCGAGGTCCGCAAGGGCCGCCTCGGCTTCTACACGCACTGTGCCCGTACCTACGGGCCGGTCACGCTCATTCGCTTTCTGCGGCGGCAGGTCTATCTCATCAGCGATCCGGCCGGCATCGAGAACATCCTGGTCAACAACAGTCGCTCGTACATCAAGCACTTTGCCCTGCGCATGAATCCCCTGGTGCTGGGCGAAGGGCTGCTGACCAGCTCGGGCGACTTCTGGTTGCGGCAGCGCAGGCTGATGCAGCCCGCGTTTCTGCGCGAGCAGGTGGCCAGCTACGCGAGCATCTTCGTCGAGCTGGCCGCGCAACGGCGCGACGCGTGGCAGCCGGGCAGCCCGCGCGACATCATGCAGGACATGATGAACCTGGCCCTCGAGATTGCCGCGCGCACTCTCTTCGATGCCCGCATCGATGAAGACGGCGCCCAGGTGAAGCTGGCCCTCGACACCTTCCAGGAAACCTTCCAGTCGCGCTTCGGGCTGATGATGCTGTTCCCGACCTGGTTCCCGACGCCCGCCAACCTGCGGGCGCGTTTTGCCGTGCGGCGGCTGGATCGGATCATCTATCGCTTCATCGAGGAACGCCGGCGCACGCAGGGGACGCGCCGCGATCTGCTCTCGCTGTTGCTGGCGGCCCGCGACGAGGACACGGGCCGCACCATGACCGACAAGCAACTTCGCGATGAAGCGGTCACGCTCTTCCTGGCCGGGCACGAGACGACGGCCCTCACGCTGTCGTGGGCCTGGTATTTGCTGGCGACGCATCCCGACGCACAGGCAACATTGCTGGCCGAGGTGGATGCGCTGGGCGGGCGGCTGCCCGGCGTCGACGACCTGCCCGCGCTGCGCTACACGGAACAGGTGGTCATGGAAACGATGCGGCTTTATCCGCCCGCTTACGTGGTGGGCCGCGAAGCCATCGAAGAAGTTGAGGTGTGCGGCTATCGTGCCCCGCCCGGCATGACCTTCATCATGAGCCAGTGGGTCATGCACCGCGACCCGCGCTTCTGGGAAGAGCCCGACCGCTTCGTGCCGGAACGCTGGGAGAACAATTTGCAAGGACGCTTGCCGCGCATCGTCTACTTCCCGTTCGGTGCAGGCCCGCGGCAGTGCATCGGCAACATGTTTGCGCTGATGGAGACGGTGCTGGTGCTGGCCACGCTGGCCCAGCGCTGGCGCTTCACGGTGCAAGCGGGCTTCCGGGCCGAGCCCGCCGCGATCTTCACGTTGCGTCCCCGCGACGGCATCCCGGCAACGATGACGCTGCGGTAGCAAAAAAGGGGACGCAGCTCTTTTTCGGCTGCCACCCCAACTCGGTGAAACAAATCAGCCCAGGGCAGAGCCGAAGGACGCTTCCAGCAGGAAGTGTCCTTCGGCGTCGCCCTGGGACAGGGCGTTGAGTATAGACAAAGCCCTGAAAGGGCGCAACAAATCTGGTTCTCTCATTACCTGCGCACAGGCGAGTCAATGAGCCGTCCTTGTTGCGCCCTTTCAGGGCTTCGTTCATGGGTGGCCCTTACCCAGGGCGGCGCCGAAAGGCACTTCTTGGGAGAAGTGCCTTTCGGCTCTGCCCTGCGCTGGTTTGTTTCGAGCCCTTCAGGCTGGCTGCAAGCGGCA
>JBFWSD010000412.1:0-6323 GCA_050248575.1 Gemmataceae bacterium | reverse complement strand
GCCTGATAGTGTACCCGCGAAAGGAGCGGCTGTCGCCCACTCATCGTAGCAGAGCTACGCCGGGCTGAATAGAGTCCAGGAAACAGAGCCGCTTCAGCCGCTCCAGGCAATGCTCCAGCGTCTCCATGGGCAGACCGATCACGTTGGTGATGTCCCCCTTGACGACTTTGAGGAAAGGATCGTCGCCGTCTTCCTTGATGGCGTACCCGCCCGAATGGCCGTCCCAGGCGCCCGAGGCGATGTAGGCATTCAACTCGTCCTCACCCAGGGCACGCATCGCCACCAGGCTCTTTTCCTGGAAGGCAAATTGCAGATCGCCGGGCCGCCGCCACAGGCAGACGCCCGTCCACAACTCGTGGGTCGTGCCCGAGAGTGTCGAAATGATACGCCGAGCATCCTCGGCATCGGCGGGTTTGCCGATGACCTGCCCGGCATGCCAGCCGACCGTGTCGGCCGCCAGCACCACGGCGGGCCGGCTCTCGTCGGCAGCAATCGTCATCGCCACGGCCTTCGCCTTCAGCCAGGCGATATGGGCCACCAGCGTTTGACAATCGGGGTAGTCGGCCTGCGTGGGCTCGTCGATGTGAGAAGGGATGACGTCGAAGGTGTAGGCGGCGCGGCCCAGCAGATAGCTCCGCGCCGGCGAGGCGCTGGCCAGGATCAGGCGGAACGGCAGGTTCTCTCCCATTCCAGGAGCGTCCTTTCGAGGGCAGGCCAGAGCTGGTCCGCGCCAAGCAAGTTCATGCATTCGAGCCGGTCACAGCGTTTGAGGTAGCTCCCCTGACACCAGAGGTCCACTTCGACAGCGCCGGCTTCGCCGCCATACGGGCCGTTGCGGCGAACCTTCGTGCAAGTATAGGGCGCGACGACGGGTCGGCCCAGCGCGCGGCCCAGGTGCAGCGGGCCCGTGTCGTTCGAGATCATCACGTCCACCACGGACAGTAACGCCGTCAATGCGGGCAACGCCGGCGTCTTGCCCGTGACGTCGACGAATGGCCCGTGCAGCAGGGCACTGGTGCGCGCAGCCAGTTCAACGTCCGCTCCCGCGCCGATGAAGATGGCAGTGCCGCCAAAACGTTCCTGGGCCCGGCGCAAGAGGGCGGCAAAATGCTCCGGCGGCCAGCGCTTGGTCTCCCAGCGCGCGCCGACAGCCACTGCCAGCCACGGCCGCGGGCAACTCACGAGCAGCTTGTGCACCCAGCGCCGCCAGGAGTCCTCGATCTGGGGCAACCGAAACTTCTTGGGGTCTTCGCCCACGCCAAGGGCTTCGGCCACCAGCCAGTAGCGATCCACAGCGTGCATGCCCTCGAAGTGGCTGGCGTCGTCGATGACATCGGTGTAGCAGAAGCGCGAACCTTCGCGGGCGGAGGTCAGCCCGACGCGGCGCCGCGCGCCGGTGGCCAGCGACATCAGCCCGCTGCGCAATAGACCCTGCAGGTCGATCACGAGATCGAAGCGTTGTCGCCTCAGGGTGAGCAGCAGGCTGCCCAGCACGCCCAGCCCGCGCAGCCCTTTGATGTGCCGATCGAATGCAATCGTCTCGTTGAGGTCGGGGTGCCCGTCGAGTAACGGGGCAAAGGCCCGGTTCACGACCCAGGCGATATGGGCCAGCGGATAGCGTTGCCGCAGGGCGGTCAGCACCGGCAGGGCGTTGAGCACGTCCCCCAGCGCGCTTGGCTTGATGAGGGCAATCCGCTTCGCCTCGTAGTTCCTCAGCGGGGGATACTTGCTTCGCATGGGTGAATCCTTTCACCGCTTCACGACGCGACTATTCACCGGGTTCGGGTTTGATTCGCAGGGTCAGCAAGAAGACGAAGGCCAGCAAGCCCGCACCAAAGACGAACGGCCAGATGTGTGTGGCATCCACGGTGAATAGCGACAGCCCGACCAGCGGGCCAAGAATGCGGGCAATCGCCGAGGCCGACTGATTCACGCCCAGCACCTCGCCTTGCCGGTTCGGATCGCTGCGCTTCGATACCAGCGCCTGCACCGACGGCGTCAAGAAAGCGAAGCCGATCACCGCCAGCGTCATCACGCCCAGGGCCAGCAACACCAGCATCGTGGTGGAGGCAATGTCGTTGCGGATGAGCAGGATGCCGACCGCGCCGGCCAGCCCGACGAACATGAAGCCCACGCCGATCTTCATGAAATGGACCTCGCCCACGCGCGACACGAAGCGGCGATAGACGAAGCCCTGGATCATCATCAGCACCATGCCGACGTAGGCGAAGATGAGAAAGTTGGTCTGCAGGGTCTCGCGATCGGCCTCGGCGGACAGTTCCATGCGCAGTTCGGAGCCGGGATTGAGAATGACGCGGTTGACCAGAGCCAGCGTCGATTCCAGCCCGCCGAAGGCCCAGGTGGCCAGGAAGAAGACAAGGATCAGGCTGCCCACGCTGGGCATGGTGAGCGTGTCGCGCAAGCCGTGGAAGTCGAAGAGGACGCGGCGGCCCACCGGCTTGCTGTCGCTTTTCAACGTTTCGGGCAGGAGGCGCACCGCCAGCACGAGGGCAACGAGCGAGAAAGCGGTGGCGGCATAGCCCGGCGCGCCTGGCACGGGTACGAAGAGAGACGCCAGCCCGAGCAACGGACCAAACGTGAAGCCGATGCCGAAGGCGGCCCCGATCAGGGCCATGCCGTGTGCCCGCTTCTCGGGCGCCGTGCTATCGGCAATGACAGCCTGCGCCGTGGAGATGGTCGCGCCGGCCACACCGGCCCCCAGGCGGGCCACAAAAAGCAAGATGAGGGCAAGTTGCGGATCGGGTGAGGCACCCAGCCCGATCTCCGAGGCAACGGCGAACACGCCGTAGAAGATCACCGAGCCGGTCAGCCCGAGCAGCAAGATGGGCCGGCGACCGACATGATCGGAGATGCGGCCCCACATGGGCGCAAACAGGAACTGCATCAGCGAGAAGGAAGACATCAAGAGGCCAAGCGTCACGCCGCGCAGCACCCTGGCCCCCTCGCCGGGCAGCAAGGGCACCAGGATCTTGGTGGCATAGAGGGGCAAAAGGGGCAGCACGATGCCGAAGCCGAGCAGGTCGATGAACACCACCAGGAAGACGATGAACATCGCCTTGCGATTGGAAGGGGGCGGCCCTTCCTTGGCGGGTTCGGGCTGCACGGTTTCGTCCATCGGCGTAACCTCGGTCGGCGTGATCTGCGAAGGGTACAAGATACAGCCCCGGCCCGTCACAGGCCAGATGAACCGAGTTTCCCGGCCCGGCAAAGCGACTGCGGTTCCGGGAACTGGCGGGATCGGGTAGGATGCGGAGAGGAGGCAGCCATGAACCTCGACGACAAGATCTGCTACTGCTTTCACGTGTCGCGGCGGAAGCTGGTGAACTTCGTGCGCATCAACCAGCCCAGGGTGCCCAGTCAGCTTTCCGAATGCGGCGGCGCAGGCTCGGGCTGCGGCTGGTGCATTCCCTTTCTCAAACAGATCTTCCAGCAGGGCACCGCTCAGAGCCCTACCGAGCTTGAACAGCTTACCCCGGAAGAGTATGAACGCCGCCGCGCCGAGTACATCCGCGCCGGCAAGGGCAAGCCGCCTGCCGGAGCAACGCCGTTGCCCGAGGCCTGAAAAAGTAGAAGCCCGGCTTCTCGCCTTTCCCGCGAAATGTTGGTTGTTGAGAGCAAGAAGCCGGGCTTCTCTCGACTTTCTGGATGTCCGTTTTCCTACCGAGAGATTGTCATGCTCCCCCGCGTGCTCGAGCCCGAAGTGATGGACTCTGCCGACGAGGCCCGCGATTACGACGCCATGGACCACTCCACGGTCAATCGCGTCTTCATCGACGACTTCCTGGCGGGCTGGGACGGCCAGGGCCCGGTGCTCGATGTCGGCACCGGCACCGCGCAGATCCCGATCGAACTGTGCCGCCGTCACGCGAGCGTCCAGGTCGTTGCCATCGACATGGCCGAGCACATGCTTCGCCTCGGTGCCGACAATGTCAAGAAGGCCGGCTGCAGCGAGCGGATTCGGCTCGAGAAGTGCGATGCCAAACGGTTGCCCTTCGCCGACGGCAGCTTCGGGGCCGTCATGTCCAACAGCATCGTGCATCACATCCCGGAGCCCTTCGCTGTCCTGCGCGAGATGGTGCGCGTGCTTCGACCGGGCGGCCTGCTCTTCGTGCGCGACTTGTTGCGGCCCGCCGACGATGCCACGGTGGATCACCTCGTGGCCACGTATGCCGCGGGCAGCAACGACCATCAGCAACAGATGTTCGACGATTCGCTCCGAGCAGCCCTGACCCTTGAAGAGATCCGCGGCCTGGTTGGCCCGCTCGGCCTCGATCCCGCCGCGGTCAAGCAGACGACGGACCGGCACTGGACTCTCAAAAGCACTGGCCAGCGCCCTAGCAGTGGACAGTGATCAGTGGCCAGTGGTCGCAGAAATGTCACGCACAGCAGCTTGAATCCTTCAAATCGTCATGAATGACCGGCGAAGAAATCTGGAGTTGCAGTCCCCTTGAATCAACTGGCTCTGCAACTGGCCACTGGCAACTGACAACTGGCCACTGCTTTGTGGAGTAGAATAAAGATGAGGCAAACATCTCTGCCTGCCCGCCGGAACCGGGGAGGACCGAACATGCGTCGCATCTTGCTGGTATTGATGGCCGTGCTGGAACTGGGAGTGGCAGCGGCACTCGGGCACCTGGCGAGTTCATTGCCCTCGCGCGCCGAGGTGAACCAGAGCTTCGCGCGGGCCGAAAAGGTCACCCAGCGCACCAGCAACCAGGTGGGGCTGTTTCGCCGACAACTCAACGAGCTACGGCGGCCCGAGCTACAGATTCTGGCCAGTCAGCTCGAAATCGAGACGCGCGAGATGACCACCCTCCTGCGCGATCGCACCATCGATTACGACGCGGTGACGACCATGCGCGACGCCCTCGAGGACGTGTCCGAAGGGCTGGACAGCGTCTCGAAAACGCTTGATCCCAAGAGCGTGCAAGCTCTCGCCAAGGGGCTGCGCAGCACTGCCGACTTCCTCGACAAGCAGGTCGGCCCGGCCGCCACCAAGGCCGCGGGCGAACTGGAAGAGCTCAGCGCCGCCCTGGCCAGCGACGCCAAGAACCTGAGCGCGCTGGTCCAGCAAGTGCCACTCGATCTGAAGACCGCCCGCAACGTGCATGACAGCCTGGGCAAGTTCGCCAAGGGGCTCGAGACGCTTGAGGGCAACCTCGAGCTCGATCGCTTCAAGACCATGAAGCAGGGCTTCCGCGGGCTGGAAACCGCCCTCGATACCGGCGCGGCCCAGGTCGAGAAGCTGGCCAGCTATTCGTATCCCGTCGTCACCTTCGAGGGCTTGCGCCCGGTCGTGGAAGACAAGAGCTTCTGGCCCGACGGGGCCACCATCGCCAAGGGGATGCGGCAAGCTTCGGAAGGGGCGGTCGCCGCAGGCAAGGAACTCGAACTCATGACCGCCGAGCTGCCCAAGCTCCGCGAATCAATGGGCGAGAGCCGCAAGCTCTTGCTCGAAACGCAACGCGCCCTCGCCGTGGCCCTCGAACAGCAAGACAAGATCGAGCCGCTTCTCAAGCAGGTCCCCGAACGGATCGGCAAGCTGGCCGAGGAGATGCCGAAGGTCACGGGCAACCTGGCCCGAATGCTCCGCCAGACCGGCGATCTCGACGAGGTCGCCAAGGCCCTGCGGCAGGCCGACCAGGAACTGGCCGGTGTCACCGCACGCTGGCCCGATCTGCAAAAGACGCTGGCGCATTCGGCCCGGCTGCTGCGGGCCACCTCGGGCCAGCTCGACGACGCCATCAAGAATCGCAAGCAGTACGAGGCGGCTGTGCACCAGTCGATCGTGCTCGCCGAGGCGCTCGGGACGCTGTTGCCCACACTGTCGCGGCAGCTCGATTCCGAGGTGCGCGATCAAGCGCTGGCCCTCGAAGAGCTCGAGCAAAGCGTCGACGAGTTCAGCGGTGTGATCCCGCACTATGCCAGCACCACGGCCCAGATGGTGCAGACGGGCCGCTGGCTCCTGTGGCTGGTTGCCGCCATGGCGGCCCTGCATGGGCTCTATCTCGTTCACGCCGCCAGCCGCGAGCCGGCCCTCTTGCACCAGTGACCCGAACCTGCCCACCTGCTATGATGTCCTGGTGAAGCGACTGTCCGTGCACCCCCTTTCCCTACCACCCGACAGCGCTGAGGCGTTTCCGCGTCGCGTACAAGCTGCCGACTCCGCGAGGGTACTTCGATGACCGCACTGGCTACCGAGCGTCACATTCTCCTGCCCTGGACCGTGCAAGAACGCGAAGACAACGTGCTCGTCTGTGCGCGCGGCGAAGGGGTCTACTTCTGGGACCAGCAGGGCCGCA
>JBFWSD010000411.1:0-6306 GCA_050248575.1 Gemmataceae bacterium | reverse complement strand
GCCACGAAGTGCTTGGCCACGGCCGAATCGCTGCCCAGCTGCTTCACGCACCAGTTGCGCGCCGTCTGGGCGTTCACCATCGTTTCCAGCGTGGTAAAGGTCTTCGAGCAGACGATGAACAGCGTCTCGGCGGCGTCGAGATCGTGCACGCACTCGGCGAACTCGGTGCCGTCGATGTTGGCGATGAAGCGGCAATGCAGGCTGCGGTCGCTGTACTTGCGCAGCGCGTGGTAGGCCATGTCGGGCCCCAGGTACGAGCCGCCGATGCCGATGTTGACGATGTTCTTGATCTTCTTGCCGGTGTGCCCCTTCCAGTCGCCGGAGCGGATCTTGTTGGCGAAGCCGGCCATCTTGTCGAGCACGGCGTGAACTTCGGGGACGACGTCCTGTCCGTCAACGACGATCTTGGTGCCCTTGTCGGCGCGGAGGGCCACGTGCAAGACCGCCCGGTTCTCGGTGGAGTTGATCTTCTCGCCCTTGAACATGGCGTCGATTTTCTGACGCAGCCCGCATTCGTTGGCGAGGTTGATGAGCAGCCCCATCGTCTCGTCGGTGATGCGGTTCTTGGAGTAGTCGAGGTACATGCCGCAGGCTTCGAGGGTGAGTTTCTCGCCGCGCTTGGGGTCGCCCTGGAAGAGCTGCCGCAGGTGGTGGCTCTTGATCTTCTCGTAATGCTCGGTGAGTTTCTGCCAGGCCGGACGCTGCGTGGTGCTCATGATCGACCTCCAGGGTGAGGGTTTCGCGACTTGATTAAGGAAAGTGTATGAACCTCGTGATGGAAACGGCGAGCGGCAAGTGGCATTCACGACGTCTTCACAGGGTCGTGGGGCAAGATTCAACGCTTGCCTCGGGCGATTGTCTGTCGGTCGCCCCAACCTGCGCTCGTCTCAGGTCTCAAGACTGTTCCACATCGGGCGCGTATAATCTTCGCCATGAAGATTCATGTTCTTGGCGCCGCCGGTGAGGTGACGGGCTCGGCCTACCTAGTCGAGACGGGCCGCGCTCGCGTGCTCATTGACTTTGGCCTGTTCCAGGGCTCGCGCCGCGCCGAGCGGCAGAATGTCGTGCCGCCGCAGCTCGACGTGAAGCGGCTCGACGCCGTGGTGCTCACGCACGCCCATCTCGATCATACGGGCCGGCTGCCCTTGCTCGTCAAGCAAGGCTATCGCGGGCCCATCTTCACGCATCCCGCGACCATCGGCATCAGCGGGCTGATCTTGCAAGACTCGGCCCGCCTGCAAGCGGGCGACGTGAAACGCCTCAACCGCAAACTCGAGCGGGCCGGCAAGAAACCAGTCCGACCACTCTACGAAGGCGCCGACGTCGATCGCCTGAGCGGGCTGTTCCGGCCCGTTGCGTACAACGAGCGCGTGCCGGTCGCCGAAGGCGTGGCAGCCATGCTCGTAGATGCAGGCCACATCCTGGGCTCGGCCAGCATCGAGCTGACGCTGGCCGCAGGGGACCGTCGCGCCACGGTGGTCTTCTCAGGCGACATCGGCCCGCGCGGCGCGCCGATCTTGCGCGATCCGGTGCGCTTCAAGCACGCCGACCTGGTCTTCATGGAAGCGACCTACGGCGACCGCAGCCATCGGCCGCTGGTGGAAACGCTGCACGAGCTCGAACAGATCGTGCAGGCCGCGGTGCAGCGGCGCGGCAAGATCCTCGTGCCCGTCTTCGCGATCGGCCGCACCCAGCTCTTGCTTTATTCCCTGTCCGGGCTGTTCCAGAACAAGGTTGTGCCGCCGTTTCCCGTTTATCTCGACAGCCCGATGGCCATCGAGGCCACCCGGATCTATGCGCAGCACACCGAGCTGTTCGATGAAGAAGCCCTGGCCCTGGTGAAGAACGGGCAGCTGGCCGAAGGCCTGGAGACCGTTCACTTCTGTGAGACTCCCGAGCAATCGCAAGCGCTGAATGATGTGCCCGGCCCGTGCCTGATCATGGCCGGGGCCGGCATGTGCAACGGAGGCCGCATCCTGCATCATCTTCGCCACAATCTCTATCGGCCCGAGACCACGGTCATCATCGTCGGCTACCAGTCGGAGGGCTCGCTCGGCCGCCAGCTCGTCGATCGGAAGCAAGCGGTCAAGATCTTCGGCGAGCGGATTGCCGTGAAAGCCAGCGTGCACACCCTGGGCGGACTCAGCGCCCATGCCGGGCAGAACGAGCTCCTGCAATGGGCCGATGCGATGGTCCTCTCCAAGCCGCGCATCGTGCTGACCCATGCTGAAGAACGAGGCCGCCAGCCCCTCAAACAAATCCTGGAACGTGCCTATCGCTCGAAGGTGGAGTGCCCGCTGCTCGGCGACGTGATCGAGCTGTCGTGACCCGACCGCGTTAGTGGGGCAACCTTAGCGCGGACTTGCCCTCGACATCCAGCACGTAAACAGTGCCGTTGGCATTGCCCGTCAGCAGAAACCGCCCATCCGGGCTGAAGCACACCTGGTTCACGGGACCGGGCATGTCGCGTACGAGCAGCCTGGTCCAGGTGGTCGTATCCCAGACATACACACCGGCTTCGCTGTCGCAGGCAGCAAGTCGGCTGGCAGAAGGATTCCAGTCGACGGAGAGGAAGCGGCCGCGGCGGGCACGCAAGGGAGCGGCCGCCGCGCTGCCTTCGTCGACGTTCCACAGGTGGATGGTGCCGTCGTCGCTGGCCGAAGCGAGGGTGCCCTGCGCGCTGAACGCGATGCTGCGAATGGCCCGCTTGTGGCCGCGCAGGCGACGCGTCTCCGTGCGCCTGGCGACATCCCAGAGGATGACGAGACCATCGCTTCCGCCGCTCGCAAGAGTGGCGGTTGGGTCGGCCCGGTCGAAGGCCACGGCCAAAACGGCCCCGTTGTGTCCGGGGGCAAGGACTTCATGCTGATCGGTGACAAGGTCCCAGAGCTTGAGGTCGCCCGCCTTGCTCTGCACGTTCATTTCGCCACTGCCCGTGGCCAGGAGCCGACCAGCGCTGTTGAAGGCCGCGGTCAGGATCGGCAAGCCAGGCGCGGCAATGGTCGCGCCGGGCTGCCGCTCGCCCCCGCGCCAGCGCGTGATGCCGACATGACCGCAGAAGACCCCGTGATTGCCCACCGGGCAGGCGGTCACCGTCGGGCTGGTCATGCCTGGCAGTTCGAGAATCGTCTCCGTCGCCGTCGCCACGTCGATGAGTCGGCCCGGGCCCAGGCGGCTGCCCAGGGCGATCGTCTCTCCATCCGCACTGATGGCGAGCGCGTCGATCGTCCAGGTTGGCGGCACGGCAAAGCGCTCGCGGCGCCTGGACACATCCCAGATGCGCACGCCGCCATCCGGGCTGCCCGAGGCGAGCGTTTGCCCATCCGGGGCGAAAGACAGCGCGAAGACCCCTTCGCGCGCCCGTTCGTGATTGGGCCGCAACACACCCGTGAGCTGTCTTGTCTTCATGTCCCAGAGGAGGATCGAGCGGTCCTCGCCGTCGCTGCCCGAGACCAGGGTGCGGCCATCGGGCGCGAAGACCAGGGCCCGCACCGGATAGGTGTGGCGTCCCAGGAGCGCCGGCTCCTGCTGGCCGCGCGTGTCGAGCAGATGGACGCCGCCATCGGCGCTGGCGGCGGCGAGCGTGACGTTATCGTGCGCGAAGGCCAGGGCGCGAATGGTGCCGGCGCCGCAGGTGAAGACGCGGCCCCGCTGCTTCGCGGTCAGGTCCCAGAGCAGGATACGGCCATCCGCCGTGGCCGCCGCCAGTGTGCGGCCATCGGGCGAGCAAGCCAGGGCGTAGATAGCTTCGCCGATGGGCCAGCTGCCTTGCGGGCTACCCGTGGTGGTGTCCCAGAAGAGGACCGTGTCGTGATCGGCCACGATGAGGGTGCGGCTATCCACCGTGAAAGTGACGGCCCGCACCACAGCGACGCGCTTGCGAAGCAAGAGATGTTCGCGGCCGCTGCGTGCTTTCCACAGGACCACGATTGCGCCGAGTCCACCGGTGGCGAGGTACTTGCCGTCGGGCGAGTAAGCCAGCGCGTAGACGTGATGCGGCGCGCGGAGGGCCATCAGCTCGCGGCCCGTGTGCGGATCCCAGAGGCGGACCATCTTCTCTTCGCCGCCGGAAGCGACGCGATCGCCCGCCGGATCGAAGGCCACCGACCAGACCAGCCCCCATTGTCGCAGGCGCTGATCGCCGATGACCGCGACCACCTCGGGGGGCATGTTGACACTGCGATCATCGTCCGGGATGCCGGCGGCAATGCGCGCGTCGAGCGGCGTGGCGGGCCGCGGCGCGACCACCGCGGGCCGGCCTCCCCAGTGGCTCGCCACACCGATCAAGATAACCAGTATGCCGAGCAAGGGAAGCAAGATCAGGGCAGCCACCCGACGCCGTGAGCGGGGCGCCGTCTCCGGCCTGGGCCACGCGCCGGTGCTGCGCGGGCGGGGCAACGGCGGCGCACCGGGTTCGAGAGCACGGGCCACTTCCGCCGCGCTTTCCAGCCTGTCCCGCGGCGTCTTGGCAAGCATGCGATACAGAACCGCCAGCAGCGCGGGTGGAAGATCGCCCCGCAACTTTTCGATGGCGGGCGGTTCCTCCCAGCGATGCCGATCGGTCTTCTGAATCAGTGTGCCGCCCGAGAACGGAGGCTTGCCCGCCAGGAGATAGTAGAGCGTGCAGCCCAGGCTATAGATATCGGCCCGGGCATCGGCGCTGTGGGCATCGGTGGCTTGCTCCGGCGCCATGTAATCGGGCGTGCCCATGACGGTGCCTTCGCGCGTGAGCGTGCTGTAGGCAGGATCGTCCTGGTCGCGGCCCAGCCGGGCCAGGCCAAGGTCGAGGATCTTGATGACGCCCGTTGCTTCTGCGCCCGCCCCGCGGGCGAGCAGCAAGTTGGCCGGTTTCAAATCGCGATGGATGAGGCCGTGCTCGTGGATATGTTGCAGCCCGAGCGCCGCCTGCCGCACGTATTCGCGGGCGCGGTCGGCGGGCAGCGGGCCGGTTTCCTTCACCAGCCGGTCGAGGTCCTGGCCCTCAAAGTACTCCATGGCGAGGAAGTGCCTTGCCTCGACCGCGCCGGCGGCGCAGGCCTTCACTACGTGCGGATCCGACAGGCGCCGCACTGCTTCGATCTCGTGATAGAATCGCCGCACGGCATCGGGGGAAGCCAGCAGCTCCGGGCGAATCAGTTTAAGGGCGACGATGTGCCCGTTCGATTCATCGCGCGCCTTGTAGACCTGCCCGGTCACGCCGGCGCCGAGCGGATCGAGCAAGACATAACTGCCGAAACGCTGCTCGGCGGCCGCGCCCAGGGTGTCGCCTTGCATCGTCTGCTTGCTGGCAGCATAGCCCGGCTGGAGGGCAAGCTCGGCATCCACGGCAGCCAGCGCTCCACGCAAGGCCGCCGCTTGCGCGGGAAAGCGAGCCAAGAACTCGGCGGCCTCGGGCCGGTCCCCCCAGCTGTGCCGCACCCAGTATTCCTCGCGAATCAGCCCGACCGGCAATGCATCGGTCGGACCAAGCAGCGGAAACTGTGCGACATAATCCTCGAGCCGGGGCCGCGCGGGAAAGTTCCCATCCGCACTGCGGATTTGCTGGCAACGCCAGCGCTGATCCAGATCGATCTTCACCAGCTCGGTCAAAGCGCGGCGCTGCCAGGCTGGATCGTCTGCCGCCAGTGACTCGAGGAAGCTTGCCAGCAGCGGATAGGGATTGGCCAGCCACGCTTCTTCGAACTGGTCAAGGAGCGCGTCGAGCCGGGCTGGCGGCGGCCCGCTGGCAGTAGTTTCCGGCGTAGCGCCGTGACGCTCCGGCATCAGCCCGCCTCCAGTTGATCCTTGACGCCTTGCAGCACGCGGCGAACGGTGGAAGTGCTCAGCCGCGTGGCCTCGACGATCTCGACAAGACTGTAGCCCTGCAGCTTCAGTTCGATGACGGCGCGCTGGGCCGGCTTCAGTGGTGCCAGCACTTCATCGAGCGTGGCCACCAGCAAGGTGGCTTCTTCGGGCGAAGGCTCGCGGGCCAAGAGCGTTTCGGGCGTTACGGCTGCCCCTGCCGCGGGCAAGCTCTCTTCCCGATGGATCGAGCGCTTGGCGGCCGTGTGATACTGGAGCTGGTTTTGCACCTTGTGCAGCGTGATGGCGACCAGGAGATGCCAGAGATCGCCCGAGCGTTCGAGGGCGAACTGCCCGTCGCGTGCCCCCAGAAAGAAGGTGGTGTAGGCCGACTGCACCAGGTCGCCCGCATCCACGCGGGCATTGAGCTTGGCGGAGAGCTGCCGCTGCGCCAGGGCAATGAGCCGGCTGGCATAGCGGTCGAAGAGCTCGGCGGCGGCGTCTTGCTGACCGGCGCGCCACTGT
>JBFWSD010000410.1:0-6337 GCA_050248575.1 Gemmataceae bacterium | reverse complement strand
TCGCTGGGTCCGGTGGCTTTTTGTATCAGGGAGGTGATCTCCCGAACCAGGACGAACGAGGAGATTGATGGCACGCTACCTGATCGGCATCGACCTGGGCACGACCAACAGTGCCCTGGCGTACATCGATCTGAAAGGGCCGGGCATCCGCTCGGGGACACCGGAAATCCGCACGTTTGCGATCCCGCAGCTGGTGGCGCCGGCGGAGACGGCGCCGCGGTCGCTGTTGCCTTCGTTTCTGTACTTGCCCGGCGAGCACGATTTGCCGGCGGGCTCGGCCGCCCTGCCCTGGGACAGGGAGCGCAGCTTCATTGTCGGCGAGTTCGCGCGGCAGCACGGCGCGCGCGTGCCGGGCCGGCTGGCCACCTCGGCCAAGTCGTGGCTCTGCCATGCCGGGGTGGATCGAACCGCGCCCCTCTTGCCCTGGAGCGCGCCGGCGGATGTGCCGCGTGTCTCGCCGGTGGAGACGACGGCCCGCTATCTGCGGCACCTCATCGAGGCCTGGAACCACGCGCATCGCGAGGATCCGGAAGCCGGGCTGGAAAAGCAGCCCGTGGTGTTGACGGTGCCCGCTTCGTTTGACGATGTGGCCCGCAATCTCACCGTCGATGCGGCCCGGCAAGCGGGCATTGCCAACCTGACGCTGCTCGAAGAGCCGCAGGCCGCTTTTTATTGCTGGCTGGCGGGCGACGACGCCAAGAAGGCGCGCGAGGCGATCAAGCCCGGCATGCGCTGCCTGGTCATCGACGTCGGCGGCGGCACCAGCGACTTCTCGCTGATCCAGGGCGTGGAGCAGCACGGCGAGCTTGGCTTCGTGCGGCAGGCCGTGGGCGATCACCTGCTCCTGGGCGGCGACAACATGGACCTGGCCCTGGCCAAGTTCGTGGAGGGCAAGCTCCCCGCCGCGGGCAAGCTCGACGCCGCCCAGTACGGCATGCTGGCCCAGGCTTGCCGGCATGCCAAGGAAACCTTGCTGGCCCCCAGGCCCGCGGACAACTTCACCGTCACGGTCATGGGGCGCGGCCGCAAGGTGGTGGGGGCTGCCCTTCATGCCGAGATCACTCCCGCCGAGGTGCGCAGCGTCCTCTTCGATGGCTTCTTCCCCGACGTGCCGCTCGGCGACGATCCGCAACGCGGCGCCCGCGTCGGGCTGCACGAGATGGGGCTGCCCTACGTGAGCGATCCGGCCATCACGCGGCACCTCGCTTCATTTCTGCGTCGTCATCCGGGCGAAGGAGTGACCGCCGCGAAGCAGGCGGCCCCCGATGCGATCCTGTTCAACGGCGGCGTTTTCCAGCCCGTGCCGTTGCGCGAGCACCTGATCGCGGTCATGCACCACTGGTTCGACACGCCGGAGCAAGCGTGGCAACCCTTGCTGTTGACCAATCCGTCGCTGGACCTGGCGGTGGCCGAAGGGGCCGCCTACTACGCCTATTTGCGGCACTCCGGCGGCAAGCGCATCGGCGGCGGCATTGCCCGCTCTTACTACGTGGCCGTCTCGGGCGAGCAAAAGAGCGAATCGGGCAAGCTGCTCGTTCTCTGTGTCGTGCCGCGCCGGCTCGAGGAAGGGGAAGAGGTGGTCCTGGAGAAGCCCGAGCTGAAACTGGCCCTCGGGCAGCCCGTGCTCTTCCCGCTCTATACCTCGACCGTGCGCGGCGACGACAAGCCGGGCGATCTGCTCGAACTGGCCCCCGAGCAGCTGTTGCAGCTGCCCCCCTTGCATACGGTCTTGCGCGGCGGCAAGCGCAGCGGCACGCGCAGCATCCCGGTCACGCTGGCGGCGCGCTGCACCGAGATCGGCACGCTCGAACTGTGGTGTGCGGCCCGCGACGGCAACAATCGCTGGCGGCTCGAATTCAATGTCCGCGATATCGTCGGCGAGGTTCGCGCCGATCCCGAAGCGCCGGTCAGCGAAGACGACGAGGAAGGGGGCGAGGCCCCCGCAGTCCAGGAGATCTTGCCCGAAGAGCAGGTGCAGCAAGCGGCCGCGCGCCTGCGTGCCTGCTTCGGCGCGGGCAGCGACAGCGCCATCGAGCCGCGCGAGCTGACCAAGGCGCTCGAGAAGGTCTTCGAAGCTTCGCGGCACCAGTGGCCCACGGCCCTGTGCCGGCGGCTCTGGGATTTCCTGAGCGAGGTGTTCGAGCAGCGCCGCAAGTCGCCGCAGCATCTGGGCCGCTGGTACAACCTGGTTGGTTTTTGCCTGCGGCCCGGTTTCGGCGATCCACTGGATCGCTTCCGGGTCGAGCAACTGTGGAAGTTGTTGCAAGCCCCGGCCCGCACGGAAGGAGCGAAGGCGAGCAAGTCTTCGCTGCCCGAGGGAGGCGCCGACTACTGGATCATGTGGCGGCGCGTGGCCGGCGGGCTGAACACGTCTTATCAGAACACGCTGTTCAATCGCTTGCGGTCGGTGCTCGTGCCCAGCCGGGGCAAGCAGATCGCCAAACCGCACGCCAACGAGCTGGCCGAGATGTGGCGGGCCGCCGCTGCCCTCGAACGCCTCGAGCTGAAGAGCAAGGAGGCCCTGGGGGATGCGCTTCTCAAGCAAGTTCGCAAGCCCCCGGCTCCGACGTATGCCTTCTGGTCGCTGACCCGGCTGGGGACGCGGGTGTTGCTTTACGGCCCGCTCAACTCGGTGGTGCATCGCGAGGTGGTCGAACGCTGGCTCGACGCGCTGGCTTCCTTTGAACCCGCTCATGAGAGTGATCGCAGCGCGTGGTGTTTCTGCCTGGCGCAGCTGGCCCGCAAGTCGGGCCAGCGCGCCCTCGACGTCGACGACGCTCATCAAACCAAGGTGGCCAAGGTCCTCCAGGACCAGAACGCCTCACCGGAGCTGATCCGCATGGTGGAAGAGGTGGTCGAGCCCGAATCGGAAGAGCAAAGCCGCATGTTCGGCGAGGCCTTGCCCATTGGCCTGCGCGTGGTCAAGAGCGGGGAGTGACCGCGTGGGGCAGGTTTCCAACCTGCCCCATCGGTCAGTCAGTCGTCAGAATATCCGAGCGGCGCTCTTGGCCGGTGTCGGCCCGCAAGCTAAGATGTGGAAATGATTTCCAGGCCAGGCGGGATTGCGCATGGATGATCTACTTCAATCGGATAGCTGCGCTCGCAAGCTTCGTGCCCTCGCCGATCCGGAGCGGCTCCGCATCGTGCAATGCCTGCGCGAAGGGCCGATTACCGTGAGCGAGCTGGCCGCCAAGCTCGATGAGCCCGTCGTCAATATCTCTCATCATCTCGGCGTGCTCCGCCAGGCCGGCGTGGTCATCGACGAGAAGCAGGGCCGCTTCGTCAGCTACAGCCTGCACCCCGACGTCTTCCAGCAGACCCGCTCGCGCAACAACGATTACCTCAACTTCGGCTGTTGCCGCATCGAGATTCCCAAGTCCTAGCCCCGCTCAGAACTCGGCGGTGCCCGGCGTGCGCGGGAAGGGAATCACGTCGCGGATGTTGGCCATGCCGGTCACGAACAGGATGGTTCGTTCCAGCCCGAGGCCGAAGCCCGAGTGGGGCACCGTTCCGTATTTCCGCAGCTCGCGATACCACCAGTAAGCATCCAGGTCGAGGTGCTGTTCCTTCATGCGTTCCTCGAGGACGTCGAGGCGGTCTTCGCGCTGGCTGCCGCCGATGATCTCGCCAACGCGCGGCACCAGCACGTCCATGGCCCGCACCGTTTTGCCGTCGTCGTTCACCTTCATGTAGAAGGGCTTCAACGTGCGCGGATAGTTGAACAGGATCACCGGCTTCTTGAACTTCACCTCGGTGAGATAGCGCTCGTGTTCGGATTGCAGATCGTTGCCCCAGGCGACGGGGAATTCGAACTTGACGTCGGCCTGTTCCAGGATGGCCACCGCCTCGGTGTAGGGCAGCCGCAGGAACTCGTTGTTCAACACCCCTTCCAGCGTCTCGATGGCGGTGGGTTCGATCCGCTCCTTGAAGAACTGCATGTCCTCGTTGCACTTCTCCAGCACGTCCTTGCAGATGCGCTTGAGGAAGGCTTCCGCCAGGTTCATGTTGTCTTCGAGCTCGTAGAACGCCATCTCGGGCTCGATCATCCAGAACTCCGCCAGGTGCCGGGCCGTGTTCGAGTTCTCGGCGCGAAACGTCGGGCCGAACGTGTAGATCTTGCCCAGTGAACAGGCGAAGATCTCTCCCTGCAACTGCCCGGATACGGTCAGATAGGTCGGCTTGCCGAAGAAGTCCTGCGTGTAATCGATGGCGCCGTCGAGCTTGGGGGGCTTGGCGGGATCGATGGTGGAAACGCGGAACATCTGCCCGGCGCCTTCGCAGTCGCTCGCGGTGATGATCGGCGTGTGGATCCACACGAAGCCCTGTTCCTGGAAGAAGTCATGGATCGATTTGCTGATGCAGTTGCGGACGCGGGTGACGGCCCCGAAGGTGTTGGTGCGGGGCCGCAAGTGCGAGATGGTCCGCAGGAACTCGAACGAGTGCTGCTTCTTCTGCAAGGGATACGATTCGGCGTCGGCCGTGCCGATCATGCGCACGCTGGCGGCCAGCACCTCGGTTTTTTGCCCCTTGGCGGGCGAGGCTCGCACTTCTCCTTCGACGATCACGCTGCAGCCCGCGGTGAGGTGCTTGACCTCGCTCTCGTAGTTGGGCAGGCTGCCCTCGGCGACAACCTGGATGTTGCCCATGGAAGAGCCGTCGTTGATCTCGAGGAAGCTGAAGCCCCCCTTGGAATCGCGGCGCGTGCGAATCCAGCCCTGCAGCATGACCTTCTTGCCGATCGCCGCTTCCTGGCGTGCCTGTGCCACGGAGACCTTGTCCATGAGTGACTCCCTTTGCTGGTTTGCAGTGATTCTATCAGGGCAGAAGGCAAGGTGACACGGTGACAAGTTGAAGATGACAAGGTGACAAGATGACAAGGTGACAAGATGACAAGGTGACGGGGTGACTGTGTCATCGTGTCACCGTGCGTGTGACAAGATGACAAGGTGACAAGGTGACAAGGTGACGGGGTGACTGTGTCACCGTGTCACCGTGTCACCGTGTCAGTTCTATCCGTGTCACCGTGTCACCGTGTCACCGTGTCACCGTGTCACCGTGTCACCGTGTCGGTTCTATCCGTGTCACCTTGTCACCGTGTCACCGAGTCACCGTGACACCTTTTCAGTTCTATCCGTGTCACCGTGTCACCGTGTCAGTTCTATCCGTGTCACCGTGTCATCTTGTCAGTTCTATCCTTGCACCCCTCTTCCCTGCGGATACGCTATAGAGACCTGCGGATACGCTATAGTGACCTGCGGATACGCTATAGTGACCTGACCAGCACACGTTCACCGTGTCCAATTCAAGAGCCGGCAATGGCGTGGATGACCTGTCCGAAGTGCTATGTTTTCTTCTCCTACGACGAAACGCAGGGGCCGGCGAAGTGCCCGTCCTGTGACAAGGCGCCGGCGGCAACGACCGACGCGGGCTGGCACTACATCCGCAATCAGCAGAAGCACGGGCCCATCAGCCGCGCCGAGCTGGACCGGCTCGCCGCCGCGGGCGAACTGTCGCGGCAAGACATGGTGATGCCCGCCGGCGCCAGCAAGTGGATGCCCGCCGCCGAGGTGGACAATCTCTTCCCGACCGAAGCGGTGCCGGTGGCCGTGGCCATGCCGGTCGATGACGGAGGGGCCACTCCGCTCGCCGAAGCCTTGCCCGCCGCCATTCCCATCATCACTTACTTCTACGCCCAGCAAGGGCTGAAGATTGGCCCGGTCTCCGACGATCAGCTCAAGGAACTGGCCGAGATGGGCCGACTCAAGCCGGACGACATGGTCCTCCAGCAGGGCACCACCAAGTGGTCGCCCGCCAGGAGTTACGACTGGCTCACCTTCGGCAAGAAGAAGCACAAGCCGGCGGAGACGCCGTCCGCCCCCACGGCGGTGCCGGTAACTCCGATCGCGGCGGTGCCCGTTGCCCTCCCGAAGGTCGAGTCCGATGAGGACATTCCGGTCATCGTCGAGGTTCCGGACGATGAGATTCCGGTCATCGTGGAAGAGCCGATGGCCCCGGCGGCCGAAGTGCCGCCAGCGGTGCCCGTCGCCGAGGTCCCGAAGCCGCTGCCTGTTGAGCCGCCCAAGCCCGAAGTACCAAAGCCGGCGCCTGTGGCGGAGGCAGCAAAGCCCGCTCCAGAACCTCCCAAGGTCGTCGCTGCACCGGAGCCGCCGAAGCCTGCACCGGTGGCGGAAGCGCCAAAGCCCGCTCCTGCACCGGAGCCGCCGAAGCCTGCGCCGGTGGCGGAAGCGCCAAAGCCCGCCCCTGCTCCCGAGCCACCGAAGCCTGGACCCGTCGCGGAAGCGCCGAAGCCCGCCCCTGCACCGGAGCCGCCGAAGCC
>JBFWSD010000409.1:0-6342 GCA_050248575.1 Gemmataceae bacterium | reverse complement strand
AAGGCGCGGGACCGCATGATGGATCTGGTCGACAAGGCCAAGGCCATGGTCTTTGTCTCGCACGATCTCGTGTCGATCAAGAAGCTCTGCAACCGCGTGCTCTGGATGGATCAGGGCAAGCTCATCGACGATGGCCCGGCGGAGACGGTCATCGATCGGTACTTGAACCGCCACCAGCAAAAGGCGGCCGCTTGACCACCATGCGGATGGCCCGAAGCACCGGCAGCTGGCAGGTACTTCGGGCCTTGCCGCGCGCGGCGTCGCTTCTTCACGGTTCGCCGAGCGGCGCGGGCACAGTGCTGCTTGTTCCACTCTTCGCTCGTTGATCGTGCCGCACCAAGGCCACGCTGCCCAGCACGATGCCCATGCCAATCAAGATGCGCGGTGACATTTCTTCACCGGCAATCAGCCAGCCCACCAGCACGGCGACCATGGGCGTGACATACGCATAGGTGCCGACCAGCGTGGCAGACACGTGCCCCAGCAGGTACGTGTACGCCAGGAAGCCGATCAGCGAGCCCACCACCAGCAGATAAGCGAACGCCAGTGCACTTCGCTGATTGAAATGATCGGCCGCGAGCAGGCTGCCTTCGCCGCACGCCAGCCCGACCAGGGCCAGGGCCGTGCCTCCCAGCACCATCTGATAAGCAGCCGCGCTCAAGTGCGAGCCGCTCGGTCGGTGCTGCCTCATCAAGAGCGAACCCAGCGCCCAGAAGATCGCCGAGAGCATGATGTACAGCGGCCCGGGATTGTTCCACAGATCTTCGATGGAGCGGAGCTGGGCCACCAGGACCACGCCGCTCAGACCGATGATGAGCCCCAGCCAGCCCGTCCAGGCGAGTCGTTCGCCGCGCGGCCGCACCGTCTCCATCAAGCCCAGCCACAAGGGCAGCGTGGCCGCCAGGATCGAAGTCACACCCGAGGGGACTTCGCCCAGGGCCAGCGTGATCAGCCCGTTGCCCCCCACGAACATCAGCAAGCTGGTCACGCTCAGCCAGAAGAGATCGCGGCGCGGCAAGCCAAGGGGCTGGCCGCGCAGCCACATGTAGGCGAAGAGCATCAAGCCTGCCAGCGTGACGCGCGTGCCGCTGAAGAGCCCGGGGGGCAGATGCTCCTCGTGTACGCCGATGCGGATAGCGAGGAACGTGGTTCCCCACGATGAATAGAGGAGCGTGAAAGCGAGTGGAATGGCCCACCAGATCGGACGATGTTCCTGCCCGGGCAGGGGATCGATCGTGGTGGAAATGGTCCTGGCCTCGGCACTCTTCAGCGTATTCACGGCAGGCAATCCCTTGGGGCGGGCGGGCAACAGGCACAGGAGAGACCCCGGCCCGTTCAGGTTCGCGCGAATCCCTTCGCCGCGAACTCTCCTATCAGAATGCAGAAGTCGGCACGAAAGACAAGTCGCCCTCGCCACTTCGGCATATTGCCTGCTGACGCTGCCTCACTTGGGCGGCAGGGCCAGATCCTTCTCGGGCAAGTTGACCGCCGCGCCTCCTTCGGGAACGTCGACCTTCGCGGCCCAGAGGATGCCGTTGACGATCATGCGGCGGAACGACTCGATCTGGAAGTTCTTGTACGGATGTCCCAGCGTGGTCGCGAAGGCCCGCCCGCCGTCGGGCCGCTCATACACCCAACCCACGATGACCTTCTTGCCCTTCCGCTCCACCACCTCCAGGAGCGGCTTGGCCCCCTTGAGAGTCGGATCCATGTAGTACTCGTCCTCGATCTCCCATTCTTTCCAGCCCCGGCAGATCGGATGTTCGGGCAGCAACTGCTTCAGCGGCGATTTGCCGCCGCTCAGCCCGACGTTACTCACCCAGGTGCCGCCCATGTAGCTGAACCAGGTTGGCCCGAGCTTGTCGAGGTTGGCCTTGTTGACTGACGACGCCCAGTGGACGGTGACCAGTCCGACGCCTTTCTTCATGAGCTCGTCGACCTGCCCACGATGTTCGCCGAGCAGGAGGAGCTCCGCCGCCGGGTTCGTATAGATCACGATGGCCTTCACGCCTTCGAGTACCTTCGGATCCTTGGGCCAGCCGTTGGAGACGACTCCCTCCACGCCCGGTGTGAGGGCCACACACTTGGCCAGCATCTCGCACGTGTGCATGTACATGTGCGTGCCATAGGCATGATCCGGATTCTTGCCGATGAACAAGATCTTGGTCTTGGCCTTGTCTTCGGCCATGACGGGGGCAACCGCCAGCAAGCACAAGGTGGCGGCCAGCAGCTTCGTGACGATGCTCTTCATCAGAGTCTCCTGACAGTGGCGGATGATCACTCAACAATAAATGCTACGGGCGACCGGCAACTTCAGCGACAGTCTCGAGCCATGACCATGCACTGGCACGAACGTCGCTACTTCACGAGCCACTCCAGCACCTTGTCAGCAGGCAGCTTCTTCTCGCTTACTTCCAGTTTCCCGGAGGCACCAGCGCTGGCGTAGGCACTCTTCAAGACTTCCAGCGAGCCGGTCTCGGCAGTGTTATAGAGGAGCAGTTCGCCCGGCGCAGCCAGGGCAGCAAACGCGTACAGCCCGCCGTACTTGAGCGCACCGGGCAGCATCATCTCGTCGTCGGTCGTCTTCACCTTCTCGAAGCGGAACTGATCCAGGTCGGCCGCGGTCTTCTGCACCGCATCGCCGCACAGGCCACGGGCCAGCACCACCCACGGGCCCGCCTTGCCGAAGCCGACCAGCTCGATCTTCTTGGCCTTGGCATGATGTTGGGCGTAGCCGACCGCGGTGAGGATGTCGTGCACGCGGTTGGCGAGCAGCGGGCGGTTATAGCCAAACGTGTAGCCCGCGTAGCCCTTGTTGACCTCGGGAGCCTTGTCGCCGAACTCGCCGGTCATGAAGACGTCGGGCGCCAGGATGCTGGCGCCTGTGGCCAGCACCTTGGCAGCCTCCGGCGTGACTTCGCCCCGTTCGTTGAGGACCGTCGATTTGCCTTGTGGATGGACCCAGACCACGATGGTGCCGTTCTTCTTGGCCGGTTCGAGCAAGTAAGCGGGCACCTGTTCTTTCTGGTCCAGGCCGCGCGGCTGGCGGCCCAGATAAAGGCCCTGGAAACGCACCTGATCGGGATTGCCCTTCGTCGCGAGCCTGGATTGTACCTCGTCCGCCGAGTCGGGCAACCGATCGTTGACCATCACGCGCAGGGCCGTTCCCACCACGCGATCGAACTCAGCAAGGCTCTTCTTGTCCGCTGGCTTCAAGGCCTTGATCTGCTGGTCCGAAGATTCCGTCAAATACGCGCGCAGTCGCTCGGCATCGACCGCGTCCTTCGGCAACGGATGCTGATCGTCGAATACCGACAGTTCCTTGGCCGGGATCGGTTTAAAATCTCTCTCCACCACCGGCATGGGCTGCTGCAGATCGAGATGCTTGTTGAACCAGTTGTACATGACCTCGCGGCTGACCTGGTTGTAGTTGTGGCCGAACTGTGGGAAGCACTTGGCGTATACCTTCTCGCCGGCGCCGTAGAGCTTGTAGACCTCCTTCAGCTCGGGCAGCCCCTTGGTCTCGATGTCGATGGTCCAGTCCTTGGCGCCCGACATGGCGAGCGGCTTGGGAGCAAACAGGGCCGCCAGGTCGATGTTGCCCGCGAATTGCCGGAGGTACGAGCAGTTCTCACAGATGCAGCCCCCCTGCATGGCGGTGGACACCATCACCGCGGGGAAGGCGACGTGGGGCCGGTCGTCGACGGCCCCCAGCAAGAAGGTTTGTGTGCCGCCCCCCGAGGCCCCGGTCACGCCGATCCGATTCGGATCCACGTCGGGCAGGCTCAGCAAGAAGTCGAGGGCACGGATGCTGTTCCAGGTTTGCAGGCCCATGAAGCTCTGCAGGCGCAGCTCGGCCTCGGCGTCGGTGAAGCCGGCCCGGTGCTTGATCGCCTGGCTGTCCGCATAGCCGACCATATCGTAGTGGAAGACAACGCAGCCCATGCGTGCCAGCTGGGCGCAGCGGGCCTGCAAGGGATATTGAGCCCCGGCCATGTTCTTCTCGGCCCCCTGGTCGATCTGTTTCTTGGCGCCGGCTTCCTTTTCTTCGAAGAAGCGGCCGTCGCGCCAGTGGCCATGCGGGCAGAGGATGCCGGGGTGTTTGCCCTTTGCCTTGGGGCGATAGAGGTTGCCGCACACGTAGTGGCCCGGCAGGCTGGCCAGGAAGACCTTTTCCACCGTGTAGTCGTCGCGGTCGATCTTGCCGTGGACGACCGCATTGAGGGGCGTCTTTTCCGGCATGGGCCACAGCCCGTTGGCGACCAGCACTTGCTCGCGCAGCTCTTTTCGCCGCTTCTCCCAGGCCTGCTTGCTCTCGGGCACTTGCATGGGGAAGTAGTCGTTCAGCGTTTTCGGTTTGCCCAGCCGGTAGTCGGCGGGGGGCTGCCGCTTGGGTTCTTGCCCGCGCTGATCGGCGACGACCAGCAAGCACGTGAGCAATGCGAAGAAGACGACCCGGCACGATGGGTGGCGCATGGGTGGGACCTCCAGGTGGGGCATGGTGCGTACCTGAAGACAATGTCCCCGCTAGCGACTTGATAGACAATGAAAAAAAGTGCGTCTCTATTCCGGTTGCGCCGCCACGTCGCCGACGTCGATGGAGGTGGCGCCCAGGAGGGTGAAGGCGTCGAGCATTTCCTCGAAGGCCTCCAGCGTTGACGAACCGAGGTCGACGACCACGACGGTCGAGTCGGTGTCGAGCAGCGGGTCGCCGATGGAGTGGATGACCTCGTTGAAGTCGCGCGACAAGGCCACCTTGTTTTCGAACTCGTCGAACCACTTGTCGAACCAGTCCAGCAAGGGGGCCCACTGATCCTCGGCGAGCATGCCCGGGATGCGCACGCGGCACTCTTCCCAGCGGAAGGGCTCCACATGAACCGTGGTGGTCTCGGTCCACTCGAAGTCGATCGGCTCGAAGTCGACGCCACGGCGCATGACAATGTTGATGAGCTGGGGATCTTGCCCGCTGCTGATGACCAGGTCTTGGCGGCGCGGCAAGCCGAGGGCGCCTTCACGCAACGGCGTCATGCCGGTTCTCGAGCCCATCTTCACGATGGGCTCGAGCGTCAAGTGTGCCTGGGGCAGGCGACGCTTCTCGCGCAACACTTCCTTGAAATGCTTCAGGTAGTGGTCGCGGACCTTGCCGATCACGTCGCCGGGCGTCGCCATGACTGCACCTCACGATCGACAGAGGGGATGCTTGAGAGGCCTCCAGGCGCCGCCTTCCTGCGAGCTGGCCACGCACTGAGTGATGAAGTTCATGCCGTCGACGCCGTCGGCCACGTTGGGATAGATGGAGTTCTTGCTGTCGAACTTCTTGCCGCTGGCCCGGGCCACCATGTCGGCGTAGGCGGCCGTGTACACATTGGCGAAGGCCTCGAAGAACGCCTCCGGGTGCCCGCTGGGCAGGCGGCACGCCCCCTTGCCGTGCTCGGTCATGAAGGGGGCGTTCGGATCGCGCGTGAACAGGCGATGGGGCTGACCGTTGACCTTCAGCCACATCTTGTTCGGCTCTTCTTGATGCCATTCGAGCGAGCCCTTGGTGCCGTCGACCTCGATCCACAGATCGTTTTCGCGGCCGTGCGAGATCTGCGAGGCGGTCACCGTTCCCAGGGCTCCGTTCTGGTAACGCAGCACGGCGGTGCCGTAATCGTCGAGCTGGCGGCCCTGCTCGAAGGTCTTGAGCGAGCAGGAAACCTGATCGGGCAGCAAGCCGGTGATGTAGCGGCCCAGGTTATAGGCGTGGGTGCCGATATCGCCGAAGCAGCCCGCCGCGCCGGAGCGTTTGGGGTCGGTGCGCCAGCTGGCCTGCTTCTGATCGCTGGTTTCCAGACGGGTGCGCAGCCAGCCCTGGATATAGAAGGCGCGCACGGCGTTGATCTCGCCGAGTTCGCCCGCCTTGACCATGTCGCGGGCCTGGCGCACGAGGGGATAGCCCGTGTAGTTGTGCGTGACGCCGAAGACCACGCCCGACTTGTCGACAACCTTGGCCAGCTCTTCGGCCTGAGCCAGATCATACGTGAGCGGCTTGTCGCACAGGACGTTGAAGCCGGCCTCGGCGAAGGCCCTGGCGATGTCGAAGTGCGTGTGATTGGGGGTGGCCACGGCCACGAAATCGATGCGCTGATTCTCGGGCAGCTTCTTCTCCCCCTCGACCATCTCCTTGACGGAGCCGTAAGCGCGCTCGGGCTTGATGTCGTAATCGGGAGCGGAGGCCTTGGCCTTGGCGGGATCGGAGGAGAGTGCGCCGGCGACCAGTTCCGCGCGGTTATCGAGAATGGCCGCGGTGGCATGGACGCGGCCGATGAACGCCCCTTGCCCGCCGCCCACCAGACCCATGCG
>JBFWSD010000408.1:0-6344 GCA_050248575.1 Gemmataceae bacterium | reverse complement strand
TTTCCTCCCCGAGTCGTTCGAGCTTGCCCGCCACGCGCTCGGCCCGCAACAGGGCGGGTAGCGACTTCGGTATGCCGGCGAATGGGTCGTCGCCGCGCTCCTGCTTCTCGGCGGCCTTGATCTGGTCCCAGTTGCGGTGGACCTCCTCGGCGCTCGAAACCTGCACATCGCCGAAGACGTGCGGATGACGGCGGACCATCTTATCGCTGATCGCCTGGATTACCTCGACGATGGAGAAGGCGCCGCGGTCGTCGGCCAGCTGGGCGTGCAGCACGATCTGCAAGAGCAGGTCGCCCAGCTCTTCGAGCAGGGCCAAGTCTTCCTGCCCGTCGATGGCCTCCAGCACCTCGTAGGCTTCCTCGACGAGGTAGGGACGCAAGGTCTGATGCGTTTGTTCGAGGTCCCAGGGGCAGCCCGTGCCCGGGGTGCGCAGGGCCTTGATGATCGAGACAAACTGTTGAAAACTGTCCATGGCTTCTATGGTAACGCAGAAGTTTGAAGTCAGAGTGTGTTCCTTCCGGCTAAAGCCGGGACGCCAACCTAGAAGAACATGCCGGTGAACAGTCTCAGGCCCACGAAACAGAGGGCCACGGCCAGCAGTTGCACGATCACCGAGCCTTTCATCTTCACCGAGAGGGCGGCCCCCAGGGGCGCGCCCATCATCACGCCGATCGCCAGGTAGCAGGTCTTGGCCAGATGATCGAACTCGCCCAGCACGATGTGGGTGATGGTGGCGGTCAACGACATGAAGGTCAGCACGAAATGGGAGGTGGCCGTGGCACTGTGCGGCGGCAGCCGGAGCACCCGGATAAGAAAGGGGACGTGCACGATGCCGCCGCCGATGCCAAGCAAGCTGGCCAGGATGGCGATGTAGGCGCTGCCAACCGCGCCGATCAGGTTGGCCCGGTCGTGCGCCTTCTGGGTGTGCAAGGGCTCGTCCGAGCCCGCCCCGAGCGGGCTGATCACCAGCGCGGCTCCCATGATGAAGAGCAAGACGCCAAAGGCGGGCTGGAAGATCGAGCGCGGCACCTCGTGGACCAGGAGTGCGCCGACGATGGCTCCGGGAAAGCTGGCGAGCGTGAACAGGGTGGCGGCCCGGTAGTCGACGCGGCCCATGCGCACGTAGGCGATCGTGCCCGAATAGGCATTGAAGAAGACCACAGCCAGCGACATCGCGGTCAGGGTGGCCGGATCCTGGTCGGGATAGAGCAAGAGCAGGGCGGGAACCAGGAGCGAACCGCCCCCGGCGCCGACCAGCGTGCCATAGGCACCGATCAGGAAGCCCAGCGGTGCCAGGCGCAGGAACTCGGCCAGGTCGGGTGGCATCCAGCCTCCTTGGTGGTCTCAGTTCAAATCTGGTAGTCCATGAGCGAACCAGGCGGGGGTCCGGGAGGAGTGCCATGCTCGGCGGCTGGCACGTCCGACTCGGGCCACACCGCGCGCAGCAGGCGGAAGATCAGCCAGCCCCAGACCAGCGGCACTACCAGGGCGGCCACGGACAAGATCAGTACTTTCATGCGGACTCCGATCGAGCAATCCGGCGGTCGATCCCTTCCGTCTCATAGAAAAGAGTAGTGAAACGCCCCCCGATCGACCCGAGCCAAGGAGACGACCATGAGACCGTTCGCTGCTGTACTGTGCGTGTTGACCGCCCTGACCTTCACTGCTGGGCTGCCCGGGAGAGCAGGGGCCCAGGAACGCGTGGTGGTCGAGCCCCGCTTCGAGCACGATGCCCGCTTTGTCCGGGTGGGCAACACGACCCACGGCGTCCGCTTCAAGACCGCCAGCGGCGAGGCCTGGCTGCTGGCCATCGACAAGTGGCAGAAGATCGCCGAGGACGGCAAGCTGCCCGCCGGCGACTACGAAGTCTTCCTGGTCGGTGGCGAGAACGACTTCTCTGCCTACCGGTTCGACCACAAGACCGGGGCCACCTGGACCCTCAGCCCGACTGACTTGAAGTGGGTGCGTGTGGCCGCCAAGTGAGCTCGGAAGCTATTAAACATAACGGCCATTATCGGACGTTCAAGTTCCAGCCCCTGGAGCAACAACGTCCGATAATGGCTCTTATGTTTAATTGCGGATGCGGAAAACCCGGCAAATATCGGGGTTTGCTGCAAGCCCCGGAAACGCCTCGAAATGACTTCGATGGGCTGCAAGTCGATGTCAACACGCGGAAGTCCTCTACGAGGCTCTGGTGCGTTCTCATTCCGCGGCGGCCCCGGCGGTCTCGTAAACACCCATGCGACGGAACTTCTGGTAGCGCTGTTCGAGCAACTCTTCGGGCGTCAGCCCACGCAGCTCGCGCAGGTAGCGGAGCAGGTAGGTCCGCAGGGTGTTGGCCATCTCGGCGTGGTCCCGGTGGGCCGCTCCCAAAGGCTCCGGGATGATGTCGTCGATCACCCGGAACTTGAAGAGGTCGCGGGCCGTAAGCTTCAGGTTGGAGGCTGCCAGCGGCTTGGTCTCTTCATTGGCCACTCGCCAGAGGATGCCCGCACAGCCCTCCGGGCTGATCACGGAATAATAGGCATGTTCCAGCATGCCGACCCGGTCGCCGATGCCGATGCCGAGGGCGCCGCCCGAGCCCCCTTCCCCAATGACCACGCAAATGATCGGCGTGGCCAGCTGCGACATCTCGAGCAGATTGGTGGCGATGAGCTGGGCCTGGCCCCGCTCCTCGGCGCCGATGCCCGGGTAGGCGCCCGGCGTGTCGATGAGGCAGATGATCGGCACCTTGAACTTGGCGGCCAGCCTCATTTTGTTCAGGGCCTTGCGGTAGCCCTCGGGATGAGCGCAGCCGTACAGGCACTCGCTGCGTTCCTTGGTGTCGTGCCCCTTCTGGTGGCCGACCAGGAGGACGCGGTAGTCCGCCAGCCGGGCGAAGCCGCAGCGCATGGCCCGGTCGTCGCCGTAGGCCCGGTCGCCATGGAGTTCGACAAAGTCGTCGAAAATGAGATTGATGTAGTCGCAGGTCTGGGGCCGATCCCGGTGCCGGGAAACCAGGATGGTGTCCCACGGGCTCAGGTTCGTGTAGACGCGGCGGACCAGGTTGGTCAGCTCGCGGCGGATGCGGCGGACCTCCTCGCTGGCACCGAGCTGCCCCTCCTGCCCGGCCTCCAGCTTGGCCAGCAACTCCTCGAGCTGGCAGATATCCTTTTCGAAGGGCAACCAGTGCTTGGTTGGTCTCATTTCCTGGACCTCGGATGTTCAATAGGCCCTAACCACAGAACACAAGACAGCGAGTATCACGACGGAGCGAGGCACAGCCGGAAACAGGAGGTAAGGGCTCACCTTCCTTCATGTTTGCCTTCGCCGACCTCGTCTCCCTTCTCCTTGGCCACGTCGGCCTTGAAGACACGTATGTTGCGCATGGCGATGAGCACTTCGTGGAAGTTGTTGGGGCGGTCTTCCTTTTTCTTGGACAGAAGCTTCAATACGAAGTCGCCGAACTCAGCCGTGACGTCAGGATTGTGGACGCAGGGGGAAATCGGTTTCTCGGCCAGATGCTTGTTGAGCAGGTCCTGCGAGGTGGCGCCGCAAAAGGGGGGCCGCCCGGTCACCAGTTCGTAAGCCGTGGCGCCGAAACTGTAGATGTCGGCGCGGCCATCGAGCGATTCGTTGCGAATCTGTTCGGGGGACATGTAGCTGCGCGTGCCCTGGGTCTTGCCCTTCTGCCCGCCGAACATCTTGCCCACGCTCCCCTTGATCTTCTGGGCAATGGCCAGGTCGATCACCCGCACTTCCCCGGACGAATTGACGAGGATATTGTCGGGCTTGATATCGCGGTGCACCCAGCCCTTGGTATTCATGAAGGCCAGGGCGGTGGCCGCCTGTTTCAGGATGTTGTGCGCATGCTGCTTGATGAAGTCGGACTCCTTGCGCTGGATGCGCACCTTCATATTTCCGCCCGGGAAGAAATCCATGACGAAGTGGGGATGCTTCTCGTCCTTGTTGACGCTGACCACGCGAATGATGTTGGGGTGGGCCAGTTCCTTGCCGACCTCGGCTTCGTGGAAAAGAAGCGAGCGCGTTTCCTTGTTCTTGGCATGTTCGGGCAGCAAGAGCTTGATGGCGAAGTGCAGCCCGCTCGACATGTCCGCCACCTCCCAGACCTGGCTGGTCTGCCCGGTCATCATCAGGTTGAGCAGGCGATAGTTGCCCAGGCGGTCTTCGGTGGAGATGGTGCCGGTTGCTTCGCCCTTGCTTTTCTTGCCCTGGAGCAGAACCAGAACGAACAGCCCGCCGACGACCACGAAGACAAGGCCGACCCCGAGGATGAGCAACCAGGACACTCCTCCTCCGGTCGGCGGCGGTGGCGGTGCCTTCACCTGGGCCAGCGCCGGCGGGCCGGCGGCCAGCAGCAAGCCGAGGCTCACGAGTCCCCTACTTCCGATCCACGCGTTTGTTTGTCGGCCTTGTCCACTTGCTCGGCGCATCACCAGTACTCTTCGAAGTGGATGTTGCCCCGTTGCCGGCTGCTCTGGTCCGCCTGGAAGCCGCGCTGTTCCAGGATCTCGATGACGCCGGTCGGGCTGGGATAGGTCCGTGCCCCGGTTTCCTTGTCCTTCACCGGGACGCCAATCATCTTGGGGTTGCCGCACAAGAATACATGCGTGCGGGCCGGGTCGAGTTGCTCGCCCAGTTGTTCTTCGAGTTGCCCGCTTGTGATCAGGTCCTGGATGTAGACCTTGTGCTTGACGGTGTCGGCCTCGCGTGTGGTCAGCCCCAGGTACTTGTAGTTCGGGTAACGGTCCATCAACTGCTGGTGCATGTCGAGGTAGGCCAGGTCGCGGCGATAGCGCACGCAGCAGGCTGACAGGATCTTGCCGGTGTGTTGCCGTTGGAGCAACTCCCAGAGCATGTAGTTGTGGGGCGCCTCGCCGGTGCCCGTGGAGAGGAAGAGCACGCTGTCGCCGGGCTGGACCGGCTCGAGCGTGTAGTGGCCCGTGATCTTCTCGGCGATGAAGAGCCGGTCCCCTTCCTTGAGCGCGAACAGCCGCGGTGTGAGGGCAGGCGCTTGCGGCTTGTCCGACTCGCGCACAAGGACAATATAAAACTCGAGATAGTCGGTGCCGCCAATATCGAGCAGCTGACCGTCAGTCAGCACCGTGCAGCCGATCGAGTAGGCGCGGCGGACCAGTTTAGTTTCATCGCCGGCGTTGATGGTCTCTTCCTGACAGCCCTCGGCACGCGGTTCCCAGTAGCCGAGGCCCAGGGTCGTGTACTGCCCGGGCTGATGCGGCGGCCTGGGAAAGTCGGAACGCACACGCAGCACCATCAGGTCGGTATGCGTCTTGTGCAGATACGCCACCGTCCCGTTGTAGCGCTCCTTGCGAAGCTCCGCGACCTGTTCGGGTGTCATCAAGAATCGGTCCTCTGCTGCTTGGTGGGCGAGTAGTCCCCTGCCCCGACATTATAATGAGGAATGCCGAATTGCGAATGCCGAATCGGGATCTCGGCGGCATTCGCCCTTCGGCATTCGAGTCGAGCAATCTGCTGGTCTAGCCTAGCTTCTTGATGGCGTCCTTGAAGACTTGGACGCAGTCCTTCATGTCGGGGGAAGGATTGTCAGGATTGGCCTCGTATTCGATGCTGATATGGCCCGTGAACTTGCTGTCGCGCAACGCCTTCAGCACGGCGGCCACGTCGAGAGAGCCCTTGCCAAACACAACGTCGCGCTTCGTCTTGTTGTCGTGATCCTTCAGGTGCATGCCAAAATTGCGGGCTCCCATCACGCGCACCTGCTGGGCCGGATCCAGCTTCTTGTCCAGCTGGGCACAGCGGATCAGGTGTCCCGTATCGAGGCAGGCGCCGATCAGCGGGTTGTGATCCTTGACCGCCGCCATGATGATCTCGGCCGAGTACCAGCGATCGAGCTTGTTGCCCCCCACCGGGCCATGCGGATGAATGCCGATGGCGATCTTGTACTCGTCGCACAGCTTGTCAAGGCTGTCGAACGCGTCCGGGTTCGGATTGGCGCTGAACGACTTTAGCCCGAGGGCCTTGCCGAACTCGAAGACCTTCTTGTTGGCATCGTGGTTCTTGGTGAAGCTCTGTACGCCCCAGCAGACCGGCTTGACGCCATAGTCGCCGCACAGCTTCTGAAACGCCTTGATCTGCTCGGGACTGGCCTGCAGCGGGACGTGTTTCTGGTAGAACTCGGCATGCTTGAGCCCGAGGTCCTGGATCCGCTTGAGGGCTGGCTCCAGATCGAAGTTGCGGAAGGAGTAACTCTGCACACCCAGCGTGAAGCCGCCGAAGTCGTCGTCGGCTGCTCTGCCCTGCCCTGCCGTGGCCGCCAGGACAGCGGATGCGCTCATACCCAGAAACTGCCTGCGATCGATGTT